>JASFZG010000169.1:0-6504 GCA_046055745.1 Flavobacteriaceae bacterium
AGGATCTATAGCTACTGCATCGGTAAAATTAACTACTGCTCCACAATCTCCAGTATCATTATCTACACTTATGTCTGCAGGACATGCTATTACTGGGGGGGCTCCTAAAATAGGAGTAAACTCCATACAGAAAGCTGTTAAAGTACCGTCATCTCCTCCAGCAGTATCAGTAACTATTAGCGACCAATTACCATTAATATCTTCTCCAGCAAAAGCAGCAGCAAATGTTCCGCCTTCTGGCTCAAAAGTTCCTGTAAATGGTGCAGAAGCAGCATTAATGTCTGCTCCACCGTCTTGAAATACGGTACCAGTATAATTATCTGAAGCCCCACCATTACCCATAGATAGGTCTAGTGTAGTACCCATAGGAGATTGAAGCTGAATATTTAAATCACTATCCCAAGTATGTGTAATCTCTAAAGAAGAAGTATTTAAATCATAATTTGTTCCCAATATACCCGAATCAGCAACATTAAATGTTGATATCGTTGGGGGTAATGCATTACTAATTGCTAGTGGTGTGTCTGTTGCACATCCTGTAATAGGAGCTATAGCTATAGCTTCTAAATAAACTAGCAAGTTGCTTCTCCAATTGGTTGCTTCTGGATTTGGAGAATGAAAATTTGTAGTTGTCATTCCTCCCATCATCACGTGTCCAGAACCCCAATTTTTTTCTACTAAAACGGTTTTAGAAGCATTTCCTGTTTCTTCAAGAACTACAGTAAATCCAGTTCCTGTCACAAATGCGTGAGAGTATGAGGTTCCCGTCATAACAGATACAGTTGGCATATTAGGGCCTACAAAAGCAGGATGTAATACGTCTATAACAGTTACACTACTAGAAGTAGTACTACTAGTACCACTATAATTAAGTAGAGAACCTCCAAAGCCAAAATTAATATTTCCTCCTCCGTTAGGGGCTGCATTCATGAATAATATACCTCCTGCATTTACCCAAGATTCTATTGCTGGTAAATTGGCAAGTAAAAAAACATTCATTGGACTAGCGTTTTGATCACTACCTTCCATAAAAACAAATTTAGTAGAAGCAGAAAATACTGCTATGGGATCTAAGGTTTCAAAAAAGATTTCTGTCCAGTTCCCAACACCAAAAGCTGTGTCCATTGATGTCTGATTGGTTGTTTGCCCCCAAGGGTTTCCTGTGTTAGAACGCACATAAAAAGTGTCTCCTGCAGTGGCTCTGTTATAATCATTGCTTTCGGGGTTTGAACTTAAAAAGTCATTGCCTCCAGAATCGCTCTCTGTAAAGCACGAGGCGTCATAGTTTATAGAAGTACATTGAGCTGATGCTTGTGGTGCAAAAGCAAATACTGCTAAAAAGGTTAAAAAAATAAAAGTAATTTTTTTCATGAAAAATAATTTAAATTAATATTTAGTTTAATAAGCTAACAAATGTACGTATATATATTAGTATATACAAAATAAAAAAACGACACCTAAAACCCTTAATATAAAGCGTTTTATTTACATTTGCCTTTTAACCAATTACTCATTAAATGAAACTTAAGTATTTATTTCTAGCAGGTGTTTTAATGTTTTTTTCTTGTAAAGAGAACTCTTTAACTAGTGTAAAAACAGACAACAACACAACAAGCACAAAACTGTTTTCTAAAATAAATAGTTCTACTTCTCATATTACTTTTAAAAATATGGTAAGAGAAGATTTAGACTTTAATTTTTTAAATTACCCCTATTTATATACAGGAGCGGGTGTTGCTATCGGTGACATTGATAACGATGGACTACAAGATATTTATTTAACTTCTAATTTTGGGCCAAATAAATTATATAAAAATAAAGGTGATTTTAATTTTGAAGATATAACTACAGATTCAAAAACCGAAGACTATAAAGGATTTACTACAGGAGTAACCATGTTAGATATTAACAATGATGGTTGGTTAGACATTTATGTTTGTAAAGCAGGATCCTTAGATAGTGATGATGGCAGAAGAAATTTACTTTTTGTAAACCAAAAAAACGGCACTTTTTCTGAACAGGGAAAACAATGGGGAATTGATGATCCTGGCTATACTACACAAGCATACTCCTTAGATTACGATAAAGATGGTGACCTTGATCTTTATGTAGTTAATTATAGGTATGATTTTAAAAATAACACTAAAATAAATGGTGTTATTCAACGTCAAATTGAAGAAGTTACTAGCGATCAATTATACAGGAACGACGGTAATCATTTTACAAAAGTTACCGGCGAAGCTGGTATTTATAACAAAGCATGGGGGCTATCTGGAGCTGTTGGAGATTTTAATAATGATGGATGGGACGACATCTATGTTTCTAATGATTATTTAGAGCCAGATATTATGTATATAAATCAACAAGATGGAACTTTTAAAAACCAGATTAATGAACGTGTTAATCATATTTCATTCAACAGTATGGGATCAGATTACGCAGATTTAAACAATGATGGCTTAGAAGACTTAATTACCGTTGACATGTTGGCAGAAAATTATGCAAGAGGAAAGGAAAACATGGCCTCTATGAGCACATCTAACTTTATGAGTATGGTTAAAGTTGGCTACCATCACGCTTATATGGCAAATATGTTACATTATAATGTTGGAAATGGAAAATTTCAAGAGACAGCACAATTAAGTGGTGTTGTTAAAACAGATTGGAGTTGGGCACCACTTATTGCAGATTTTGACAATGATGGGTTTAAAGATATTTTTATTTCAAATGGAGTTTACAAGGATTATCATAATCAAGACTTTAGAATTGCCCTTCGTAAAAAAAATGCACAGGGAGAATCTATGACCATTCAAGGGGTATTAGATATGATGCCATCAGAAAAACTTAGTAATTACATCTACAAAAATAACGGAGACTTTACTTTTACTAAAGAAATTAAAGAATGGGGATTGGAAGATCCTAACTTTTCTAACGGAGCAGCTTATGCAGATTTTGACAATGATGGTGATTTAGATTTGATTGTAAATAATGTTAACGATTATATTGGTCTTTATAGAAACAACAGTAATAATAATTTTATTAAAATTGAACTAACAGGCTCAACAACAAATGCTTTAGGAATTGGAGCAAATGTTTATGTGAAAAATGAAGGTTCTACACAATTCCAAAAACTATATCTCGCTCGTGGTTTTGAGTCTTCGGTTTCAAGAATATTAAATTTTGGTTTGGGAGACAAAAGTAATATTGAAGAATTAATAGTAGAATGGCCCGATGGAAAAACATCAAAACTAAACAATATAAAAGCAAACCAATTACTTAAAGTTAATTATGCTTCTGCTGTTTTAGAAACCTATTCTAAGGAACAATTTACTCCAATAAAAAGGAGTAAAAACCCTTCTGAAATAGGCATTGACTACCAACATCAAGAAAATGAATTTAACGATTATTCTGTTCAGCTTTTAATGCCGCAAAAGCAATCTACTAAAGGCACAGGAATTGCAACAGGAGATGTAAATGGTGATGGCTTAGAAGATTTTTTTGTTGGAAATGCACTAGGTGCTAAGGCAGCTCTTTTTATTCAAAATAACGATGGTACTTTTAAAGAATCTAATAAGTCTCTTTGGAATAAAGAAGCAAAATATGAAGATGCTAACGCCTTATTTTTTGATGCCGATGGTGACGACGATCAAGACCTTTATGTAGTAAGTGCAGGATATGAATTAGGCGAAAACAATCCGTTATTACAAGATCGATTGTATATAAATGATGGTAAAGGAAATTTTTCAATTAGTAAAAGTGCGCTTCCAAAAATGTTAACTTCTAGTAAAAGTGTGATTGCTGGAGATTATGATGGCGATGGGGATTTAGACTTATTTGTTGGCGGAAATGTAATTCCAGGTAAATATCCACTTGCACCTCGTTCCTATTTATTAAAAAATGAAAATGGTAAATTTACCGATGATACTAATACTAGTCTAGCGGAAGCAGGAATGATTTCGGAAGCAATTTTCACAGACTACGATAACGATAACGATCTAGATTTATTAATGGTTGGCGAATGGATGTCACCCACAATATTTACTAATGAAAACGGAAAGTTTGAAAAAAACAATACCATTTCAGGGTTCAAAAATCAAGAGGGTTGGTGGTTTAGCATAACGGCTTCAGATTTTGATGGTGATGGCGATCAAGATTATGTCTTTGGTAATTTAGGAAACAATAATAAATTTCATCCTTCAGAAAAGAAACCGCTTTATATCTACGCAAAAGATTTTGATGATAACGGAAGCTTTGACGTTGCTATGAGTAAAATCAATAATGGAAAATTGGTTCCTGTTAGAGGAAAAGAATGCAGTTCGGAACAAAACCCATTCCTTTTAGAAAAAATTGGAACCTATAAAGAGTTTGCTCATTTGGGAATGGAAGATATTTATGGAGAGAAAAAGCTCAATGACGCATTTAAATTAGTGGCACATAATTTTGAATCGGTTTATGTGGAAAATTTAGGAAATGGAAAATTTAAAACCACTACACTAAGTAATGAATCTCAAATGGGACCAACACTATCACTAATTAGCGGTGATTTTAATAAAGATGGAAACATTGATATTATGGGTATTGGTAATATTTATGATGCCGAGGTAGAAACCATACGCTACGACAGTAATTACGGCTATGTACTTTTAGGAAATGGCAAAGGGAGTTTTACTTATAGCAAAGAATACATTCCATATATAGATTCAGATGCTAAAGATATAAAACAGCTTATCATTAACGGTAAAATTCAATATTTGGTTGTCAGCAATAACGCTCCATTAAAAATTTTCAGTTATAATTAATCTTTAGGACTCAATTAGTAGAACAACCAATGATGGGTATTCTGCACCACTATTCTCTTTTTACATTTGTGGATAAATATTTAAATGATGAAAACAGTTCAAGTAACCAAACAAATATTAATTTTATTCTTTTCTGTTTTAATTATTTCATGTGATAGTGACACAGTAGTTTCAGAAGAAGAAAACAACCCACAAAATATCCTTGAAGAAGAACGAGATGTAACTATAGAGACTTTATCTAATGGTGAAGAAAAAACATGGAAAATAGAAAATGCTATTTTAACAAATGAATCTGGATCTTTTGATATTTCAGAAAACTTTAATGTAATAGATGATGAGTTTATTTTTAAAGCAAATGGCTCATTTATTTGGAGACCTGGAAACGATATAAATTCTGAAGGCACAACTACCGAAGAAACATTAATCGATTATTATCGATCTCCTGTAAATTCCTCTTATCTATTTAATGAAGATAGTAGTATTGATCTTTCAACAATGGACGGAAGGTTTTTATTTACATTAAAAGAAGACGGTACTATTACTGGAACTTTATCGTTAGTCGGAAAAATTAGAGAAGGTGGAGAATTAAATTTGATACTAAACAACAAAACTTCTGAAGACTACCCCAATATTCCTGAAAGCACATTAAATTTCATTGAAGTATTTACTTTTGAATCTAATGGTATTTTTAATCGTGCACCAGGAATGATAGGTTCTTACAGTGACAATAGCTTGTTTATTGTAACTGAGAAGATGGCTTAAATAATGGCGTTGCAAATCCAGAAAGAATTATTAAATTTAATTTAGGAAATGGAACAATTGAAGGTAACTTATTTTTTAATGATGACTTTGTTTCCAAACAATTGCATATAATAAATAACCAATTAGTTGTTATTGGAGGGCAATTTATAAACACCTACCCTCTTGATTTGTCATCAGAACCAACTACCGTTTCTCATGGCTTAGGAAATGGAGGATTATCTCGTTTTGGAATGGCGGTTACTGAAAACGATGCCTACATTATTGGCGGAGACTTTGATGTTGATGGTGATGGTATAGAAGGGGCAGAAAAAGTATTTAAATGGAATCTAGATAATCAAACAGTAGATTTTGTTGTTAATCTCCCTGAAGATAGATTTGGAGGTAGAGCAACTATAGTTAATGACAAGTTATATGTTTTTGGAGGCACAACAGAATTTGCAGCAAGTTCCCCAAACAATACCATATTTATTTACGATTTAATTAATGAATCTATAACAACAGAATATATGAATACTGCAGCAGAATACACCTATGTTGACAAGTTTCAAAACTTAATATATATTGCTGGTAACACAAGAATCTTTAATGCAAATGAAGAAGTTATTGGTTTTGAAACCACATTAGCTGTGTACAATACAGAAAACAATATTTATACAGATATTTCACATAATCTAGATCTTTCAGGTGCAGCTACAACTATACATGGATTAAGTGTTTTTAACAATAAACTATATTTAATCTTTGGTGATGCTCAAAATACTGGCGAACAATTTGTTCAATGGTCTGTCATGGAGGTTCCAATAAACTAAACAGCTTTATTAAAAATAAAATCAGTTTAAAAAGATTGCCATTTAAATATGCAGTCTTTTTACCACCTTATTATAGCACTTCCCCAAGTAAATCCACTACCAAAAGCTGCCAATACCACTAAATCTCCTTCTTT
>JASFZG010000170.1:0-11884 GCA_046055745.1 Flavobacteriaceae bacterium
TCATCTACTGCTACAGCCACACCAATATGAATGTGTTTCGCTATTAAAGTGGAAGCATCTGTCCAATGTGAGTTTACTTTTGGATGTTTTTGCAAGGCCATTGCACAGGCTTTAACAATCATATCGTTAAAGGAAACTTTTACATCTGGATCAGAATTTATTGCAACTCTAGAAGCTATCGCATTATCCATATCCAACTCAATAGTTAAATAATAATGTGGTGCCGTAAATTTAGATTCACCCAAACGTTTAGCAATAACTTTACGCATTTGAGAATTTTTCACCTCTTCAAAACTTTCTTCCCCAACGGGAGTATAAGTTTGAGCTACGCCTCCAGAAATTGGTTGGTAATTTTCTATATCGCGTTTGATGATTCTTCCGTTTTCTCCACTTCCTGAAACTTGTGAAAGATTAATTCCTTTTTCATCGGCTAATTTTTTAGCCAATGGAGAAATAAATATTCTTCCTCCTTCTGGAGTTTTTGTTGGAGTTGGTCTTTCGACTTCACTTCGACTCCGCTCAGTGACCGCATTTTGTTCAGCAATAACATTTACGACAGTAGGAGCTTCTTTTTTTGGAGCTTCTTTTTCTGAAGTATTTGAAACAGCTTTATAACTCTCCATAATTCCAGAAATATCGGTTCCTTTTGGTCCAACTATTGCTAATATAGTATCCACCAAGGCAGTTTCTCCTTCTTGAACTCCGATTGCTAATAGCTCTCCTGTATAGAAAGATTCGAATTCCATTGTAGCTTTATCCGTTTCTATTTCAGCAAGGATATCGCCTTCTTCAACAGTATCTCCAATTTTTTTATTCCAAGTTGCTACAGTTCCTTCTTCCATAGTATCACTAAGACGAGGCATGGTGATTACTTCTACTCCTTCTGGGATTTTGATAGATTGGGATTTGTCTTCTTTAGCTTCATCACTTCGGCTCCGCTCAGTGACCGTTTCATTTAAAACGACATCTTCCTTTTCTTCTGTTGGATTATTCCCTTTTATAAATTCTGAAATATCTTCTTTTTTATCACCGATAATTGCAAGAAGTACATCTACAGGAACAGTTTCACCTTCTTGAACTCCAATATGAAGCAGTGTTCCTTCATAGAAAGATTCGAATTCCATCGTGGCTTTATCCGTTTCTATTTCAGCAAGAATATCTCCTTCCGAAATTTTATCACCTACTTTAAAGTTCCATTTCGCAACGGTTCCTTCTTCCATCGTATCGCTTAATCGCGGCATGTTAATTATTTCAGCCATGGCTTATAATTTATGAGATAAAAATGGATAATCCTCTTGATCATAAACGGCATCATACATCACATTTTTATCTGGATATGGAGATTCTTCTGCAAATTTTTCACATTCACTTACTTTCTCTTTAACACGTACATCAATTTCATCTAACTGTTTTTGAGTGGCGTATTTTTTAGTTAATATTACATCTTTCACATAAGTAATAGGATCTTCTTTTTGTTTTTCAACTACTTCTGCTTTGGTACGGTAATGCTGTGCATCACTCATAGAATGTCCTCTAAAACGATAGGTTCTTATTTCTAAGAATGTAGGTCCATCACCTTTTCTTGCTCTTGTAATTGCTTCATCTAATGCTTCGGCAACTGCTTCTGGCTTCATACCATCTACAGGCTTACAAGGCATTTCGTAGGCCAATCCCATTTTCCATATTTCAGAATGACTTGCAGTTCTTTCTACTGAAGTTCCCATAGCATAGCCATTATTTTCTACACAAAAAACAACTGGAAGTTTCCAAAGCATTGCTAGATTGAATGCTTCGTGAAGTGAGCCTTGACGCATGGCACCATCACCCATAAAAGTTAAAGTTACGGCGTCACGTTTAAAATATTTATCAGCAAAAGCCAATCCTGCTCCTAAAGGTATTTGTCCACCAACAATTCCGTGTCCACCATAAAAACGGTGTTCTTTAGAAAAAATATGCATAGAACCACCAAGACCGTGAGAAGTTCCGGTGCTTTTTCCATACAATTCTGCCATTACTCTTTTAGGGTCCACACCCATACCAATTGGCTGAACGTGGTTTCTATACGCCGTAATCATCTTATCTTTTGTAAGATCCATTACGTGTAAAGCTCCTGCTAAAATTGCTTCTTGACCGTTATATAAATGAAGAAAACCCCTTACTTTTTGTTTGATATAAACCTGTGCAAGTTTGTCTTCAAATTTTCTCCAGAAGTACATGTTCTCGTACCATTCTAGATATGTTTTTTTTGTTATTTTTTTCATAATAGTATAAAGTATACTTTTTGATTATAAAATCATATAGCGGACAAAAATACTATTTTCTGAGGTACTACAAAACTATAAAAACTTAAAAGTAATTATTGACTATATTAATTAACAACAAAGAACACAGAGTTTTACACAAAGTACTCGAAGAAAATAGTTAAATTATTATAAATAAGAACTATCAAAAATGAGAGGAAGTAAATCTTTTACAGAATTTGACTTTACTACTTTACCGCTTTCGCCCATAAAATAAATTTCGATAGCTGCATTTTGTTTCACCTCGTATTCTGCTAATACTTGACGGCAAGCACCGCAAGGAGGAATTGGAGTGGTTGTTGTTTTTTTTACAGAGCCAGCGATTAATGCCATAGATACAACTGTCATTTCTGGATGAATCGCTCCAGCGTGAAAGATTGCAACTCGTTCTGCACAAAGTCCAGAAGGATAGGCAGCATTTTCTTGATTGTTACCTGTAATAATTTCGCCTGTTTCTAATTGAAGAGCTGCACCAACATTAAAAAACGAATAAGGCGCATAAGCATTTTCACGTGCTTCCTGCGCCTTATTCATTAATTTTTGAATCGAAACAGGAAGTTCTGAAACAGATTCAAAAACTTCAAGATTTATTTCGATTTTTATATTTTTCACTTGCTTCTAGTATTCGTCGTATTCGTCTCCAAAGTTAAATGTAAGACCAAAACGAAGGGTACCTTCTAATGGGCTTTGTACTTTTGAAGTTGAAATTAAATATGATAAATCAATAGATATTGAAGTGTATTTAAACCCTGCACCTAAAGATAAAAATTTTCTTGCTCCCTTTGTTTCGTGCTCATTAAAATAACCTGCTCTAAACGCGAATACATCTCTATACCAATACTCTGCACCTAACGCCCAAGTAAATTCATTTAATTCTTCGCTAAACCCTCCTGGTGCATCACCAAAAGACTGAAACATACCTTTAAAGAAACTCACATCTGGGTCTTCTCCTTCGTATATCACATTATTAGTTTGACTTATTAGAATATCACCATCTTCTGGGTTAAATTCTCCATCTCCAGTTACATCATCAAAAGTCGTTTCTGTTCCATATCTTGGAGGCGTAGGAACCATTAATTTATTCACTTGTGCAGTTACACCAATGGTATTGTACTCATCTAAGATAAAATCAAATCCACCTCCTAATGCCAAATTAGTAGGTAAAAAGCTTTCTTGTCCTGTTTCATCATATTTTAATTTCGGACCTATATTAGAAATATTAATACCTGCCCTCCAACGACCATCGAAACTACTCATCGCTATTTCCTCAGATTGGTAATAAGCTGAAATATCTACTGCAAATGAATTTGCTGCATTTGCATCTTCAATAGATGTTTGTAGTTTTAAATCTGATCTAATATAACGCCCTGTGATACCCATAGCAATACGATCGCTTAATCGTAAAGAATAAGTAAGATCAAAAATCAATTCGTTTGGTTTAACTATCAACGGAATTTGATCTACTGTTTCTCTTAATTCTATTTCTCCACTACTGAAATACCTAAAGCTTCCTGCAACGGCACTACGTTCGTTTATTCTATTAAAATAAGTTATGTTTCCTAAAAAAACATCGTTTACTAATTTACCTAAATATGGAGTATACGTTACACCTATACCTTGTTTTGAAATTGAAAAAGCTGCTTTAGAAGGATTCCATTGTTGTGAGAATGCATCTGCTGATGTTGCTACACCCATATCTGCAAGACCCGCTGCTCGAGGATCGGCTGCTATTAACAGAAACGGAACACCTGTTGTTATTACTCTAGAATCTTCAGAATTTGGTTCAATAATAGTAATTACATTTTGCGAATAATTATTATAACTAATTAAGCTTAATAGTGTGAGGAAAATTATTTTTTTCATTTGGTTAAAAATTTTGACAAATATATATTTATTATTTATAGAATTACGAGTTTTTCAAATTTTTCGACTCGTTGATTAGTTAACGTTGATTTTACTGTTATCTTATACACATAAACACCTTTTCCTATTCGGTCACCAAAATCATCTTTTCCGTCCCAAGTTATATCACGAGAAAGGAATCCATCGGTATTAATTATCTGATTTTTTGTCCAAACAACTTTACCTGTAACAGTAAAAACTTGAATTTGCACCTCTAAAGGTTCAAATGGTCGATTATGATTGAACCAAAACTCTGTATAATTAACAAAAGGATTGGGGTAATTAAGTACTCGCGTAATCTCTAATTTATCAGATCCAGCTACAATAAATTGTAATTCTGAAATAGAAGAATTATTATAAACATCCCAAGCTTTAAAGGTTAAAGTATGTAGACCTTCTTCAAGATCTCTGAGTTTAAAATTTGTAATCCCTTTTGTATAATCATCAACTTCAGCCTGATAATATTCATTTAATACATAAGGATTAGATTCGTCTCCGTCAAGAATCGCAATCATATCATGCCCAATACCACTTGCAGTATTAATCCCATTTTCATCAGCTATTTTTGCAATTAGTATAGGAGAATTATTTGTTACTCCTCCAGAAACAAAACTTTCATCGTTCATAAACAAATTAATTAATGGCCCTTGATTATCCTCTGGAGCATCTTCGTTTAATCCTCCAATTTTTAAATCTAAATTAAACCCAGCTTGATCTATTAAGGAGTTATTTTCATTAGAATAAAAACTCATTCTTCCATTACCTATAGGTATCTGAGTATCTCTTGGCATTACAAATTCAAACTCAAAAAGACCATTAGTTACAGATACTTTTCCGTTAAAAAGAGTTTCTCCTAATGTAACAAAATCTAGAATTGCTAACTCTCCATCAATATAAACTCCATCATTTCCTAAGGTTTGTCGCTGAACATTTTTATCAAATAATTTAGCTTCTAAAACACCCGTATAATTAGTTAGAATATTTCCATTTACATCTTGAACCTCTCCTCCTATTTTAACTTTACCCAATGCCTGCAATATATCTGTTGATTCTGAGATTGGGATATCATTTAAGGTAGTTAGCTTTATTTGTTGTCTTGGAAAAGCCAAATGCATTGCGGGATCTCCTATGTAAAATATAACCCTTCTATTTCCGCTTTCGTCTGACACTTCATTTTTTGACACCCTTAATGCTTCAGCTGGTGTGCTTGGGACATTTAATCCATAACCAAATAATTCTGGAGCTAATATCTGATTAAAAGACACCCCTAAACCTGCGCCTATCGAACGAGTTGTAGTAACTAAAGATATAGCCCCTCCTGTTTTATTCCAAAAAGTCAATTCTCCAGCTGTTATTCTTAAAGGGTTGTCAAATTTTGTAAATTCACAAGTTACAGTAACTATACAAGGGTAATTGTTTTCATTTAATAAGTCTTCTCCTGTGCTTTTTGTAAAAATAAATTCAGATGCCAATCCATCCTCTCCACCGTGCCCAAAATAATTTACAATAAGAGCTCCCACCTCAATTGCATTTTCTACCGCATCATTTACATCTGGATATCGATCTCCACCAGAAGAAGCAACTTGTTGATATGAGTCTGAATGAATTTTCTTTACATTAACATTAGGTTTTTCTTGAGCAACTTCATCTCCTAAAGCATCTAAATTCACTTGTAAAGTCCCAAATTCCCAATCTTTATCAACATCATCTGAAATCAACACAAAATTATTTCGCCAATTCCCAAAAGAATTTTTTGATTCGTAATTAATTATTTTATCAACCATGGCATTAGCAAGGCTTACATCGTCTACCAACATCCTTCCCATTGCGATGTCTAATTTTTCATTAGACAACATTAAGCCTTCGTTTGGATCCATATTTCCAAAGAAATCATCAGACATAAATGATCGGAATGTACTTCTACTATCTAGTTTATGGTAAATTGGCACAACGTTATTATTGTTGGACAATCTATTTTTATAATCTACTGAAGTGTCCCCAAATAAACACACATATTTAATTCTTTTGCTTTCTTCTGAAGCATTTTCATAAATATAACGTATAAAATTTCGTATTGCA
This sequence comes from Flavobacteriaceae bacterium, assembly GCA_046055745.1. GTDB lineage: Bacteria > Bacteroidota > Bacteroidia > Flavobacteriales > Flavobacteriaceae > Marifrigoribacter. The sequence continues at coordinate 6,282 of JASFZG010000170.1, forward strand.
GCAATATCTTGTTTGCCTGAACTAAATTCTTGGTAAATATTATCCAAAGTTACTACCTTTACATTAATACCATCAATATCATACCGATGTCTAGCAAGTCGTAATGCAGGTTGAATTAAAAATGAAGGAGTTACAATTAAGTAATCAATATCTTTAAAGTTTCCAGATTCATCTTTGAATATGGTACCTTTTAGATTTTGATTAGGTACAATTGATTGAGGAATAGTAATTGGGGAATAGTAATCGTTTTGGTTGACAGCAACATATTCTCTAACTTCACCTAAGTTAGATTTAAAAGATAAAGAACTACTATTACCCTCATTTATTTTTGAAACAATAAAACTTGAATTAGTAATATCCCATATTTGAGAAAATTGAGTTGCATTACTTAGCTGATACTCTCCAATTCCCGATAAAAAAGCTGCGTCATTATATCTAAAACTTATTTGCTCACCAACTCCAGATAATTGACGTAATGCTTCGATACTAACAAAGTCTAAGTAACCTATACTACTTGGGTTTCCAGAATTATTGTAAACTAAATCGATGGTTACATTTTCACCTCCAGACGGAATATCTTCTTCACGTTCTCTAGCGTCTAATAAAAAAGGGTCATCTATGGGGCTAAAATTAATTGGGTCAAGACTTGTTCCGTTTACAGAAATAGCCATTGATGTAACCGCATCTGAAGCTGAAGCTACTTTAACTTTAACGTTCATCAATTCACCAGCTACCATATTAGGGAAATTAAAAGTATAAGATTGAATACTTTCAATATCAAACCGATTTCCATACCATCTTCTTCCAACTTTTACAGGGCTCTCATCATCCTCTTCAAAAAACTGATAATCGTTAAAACTTGTTATTATAGTTGAAGGATTTCCTGAAGGTTCTGTCATTGCTTGTATTCTATTCCCAAAATCTCCATCGGCAGTAACAAAATAATAGGCATCATCGCTATATGGGTTGATATTGGTATCAAAATTAGTTTCACTTTCTGTTCCTAAATAACCCAAAGTACTAACACCATAGAATAAAATAAAATCATTAGAATCAAAACTTCCATCGTTCTCTCCAACAACTTGTATAGAATTTTCCTCCAAATCAAAAACTGTATTTTCTGAATTTAGGAAAGGAAGCGGTTTTCCTCCATTACCATATATTTTTAATTTTCTAGGATCTATATTAGCTGTATTCATCCCTAAATCTTCAAGAAAACTTTTTGTAACTTTATAAACACCTGTTTTATCAACCTTAAATTTATACCAATTACCTGTTGCTAATACAGAATTTGAAAGCTGTATTCTTGACACTTCCCTATTTTGAATTTCAAGATCATAAGATATTTCAAAAGAAAGCACCTTCTTATAACCAGTTTGAGTTTTAATAATAGGTGAAATGGTAACAGATGTATAAATTACGTCTCTTGCTTTTCCACTAGAAATAGCATAAGACAATTTATTAGGAATAAGATTTTTATTTATTTGTTTTAATTCTAAAGTAGATAAATTATCATATTTAACATTACTTACAATTAATGTGTTTTCATTTACAAACCTTACATCTTTCCATTGTTGTGTATAGCTAATTTCAGAATTGGATAGTAATAAAAGGCCTTTTAAAGATTTTTTTTTAGAAGTCGTAATATTACTTTTTACAGAAGAAGCTTCTTTTATTGTAGCAGTATTACTCCAATCAATCTCTATAGATTTATTCTGTGCCCAAATAGTTATTGGCAACAAAATAAATATAAAATACAATAGTGTTTTTTTCATCTTAATAAGTAACGCTTCAAATATACGCTTAGTATAGTTGGTTTTTCTAAAGTTTTTATTGGATTATTATAAATTTATATACTAAACAAAAAACTAATTCGTTTCTTGAAGTCAGTAGTAATAAACTAGTAAAACTATCACTTCATTTAAAATAATAAAATATTATTGAATTATAATCGTTAATTACTATATTGCGAACCCAATTTTTTCATAACTGAAAATATGAACTTTAAACAAACCCGAATTAACAGGCTATTTATAGCACTTTTAGCAACTACTTTATTATTTAGTTGTAACAAATCCCGTGATTACAAAAGCAGCTCTCGAGCGACTGGATGGAAAATGAACGCCAAAGAAGGCGGTTTCCAATACAATCCAGATGCAAAAGAACAAGAAACAGGTCCTGGACTTGTTTTTATTGAAGGAGGTACTTTTACCATGGGTCGAGTACAAGATGATCCAATGCACGATTGGAATAACTCTCCTAACCAACAGCACATCCAATCTTTTTATATGGATGAAACTGAAGTTACTAACTTAATGTATTCTGAATACTTATTTTGGATTAAACAAGTTTTTCCGCCAACAGATGATAATTACAAAAACATCTATAATGGAGCAGTTCCAGATACATTAGTTTGGAGAAATCGATTAGGTTATAACGAGGTTATGACTAATAACTATCTTCGACACCCTGCATATGCAGATTACCCTGTTGTTGGCGTAAGTTGGATTCAAGCTGTCGAGTTTGGAAAATGGCGTTCGGATCGCGTAAATGAAATGATTTTAGAACAAGAAGGTTTTACTACAAGAAATGCTCGTTATGAGGTAGAAGCTGGAGAAACATTTAATACCCAAACTTATCTTAACTCTCCAACACAAACCTATGGAGGAAACGATTCTATTACTAGAGGTGGTAAAAGATCAGAATCTTTAGCAAAAAGAAGTAAAGATAGTACCAACCTATATGTACAACGTAAAGATGGTTTATTACTTCCAGAATACAGACTTCCAACGGAAACTGAATGGGAATATGCTGCTTTAGGTTTAATTGGTTTGCGTAACTATAATGTATATAGAGGTAGAAAAAAATATCCTTGGGCAGGACAATATACTCGTTCAGGAAAAAGAAAATCTAAAGGAGATCAATTAGCCAACTTTAAACAAGGTGATGGTGATTACGGAGGTATTGCTGGTTGGAGTGATGATGGCGCAGATATTACTGCAGAAGTAAAATCATATCCACCTAATGATTACGGTCTATATGATATGGCTGGAAATGTTGCTGAATGGGTTGCCGATGTTTATCGTCCTATCGTAGATGATGAATTTAGCGATTTCAACTATTATAGAGGAAACGTATATACTAAAAACTATATTGGAGAGGATGGAAAAGTAAAAATTGTTACTGCAGATTCAATAGTATATGACACTTTAAGTAATGGAAAAATCATTGCAAGAAATTTACCTGGTGAAATTTACCAAGTTCCAGTGGATGAAAATGAAACTTATTTAAGAACAAACTTCTCAGAAAGTGATAACCGTAATTATCGTGATGGTGATAAAAAATCCACTAGATATTACCAATCCTTTAGTGATGATGAATTAGATGATAAAAAGCAAATGTATAACTCACCTAAACATCACGTATTTGCTGATAGCTCAGGAACACTTGATCGTCAATATGACGAATCTTCAACGAGAACATCTTTAATAAACGATGAGGTACGTGTTTACAAAGGAGGATCTTGGAGAGATAGAGATTATTGGTTAGATCCAGCTCAAAGAAGATATTTTCCTCAAGATATGGCATCAGACTATATAGGTTTTAGATGTGCAATGTCTAGGGTAGGTTCTAAATCTAAAAAGGGCAAAACCCCAAGGAATTAATAAATTCTAGAATAAACTATTATTTAAAAGGGAGATAAAACTAGTTTAGTTTTATCTCCCTTTTTTATTACAACATATTATATTAAAAAAGGTGAATAAGAGCATTTTACTCTTATCCACCTTTTTTAATATTTTATAAAGTAACTATATAATTAACATAGCATCTCCATAAGTGTAAAATCTATATTTTTCTTTAATTGCCACTTCATAAGCTTCTCTAACAAAATCATGACCTGCAAAAGCAGAAACCATCATCATTAAAGTGGACTTAGGTGTATGAAAGTTCGTAACCATCATATTAGCAATACTAAAGTCGTATGGAGGAAAAATAAACTTATTAGTCCAACCGTCATAAGCATTTAAGGTGCCATTTGAAGAAACTGAGCTCTCTAAAGCTCTCATTGCAGTTGTACCAACAGCACAAATTCTTCTTTTGTATTTGATACCATTATTAATAATGTCTTCTGCAACCTTATCTATATGAATCTCTTCAGAATCCATTTTATGTTTTGATAAATCTTCAACTTCAACAGAACTGAATGTACCTAAACCAACATGTAATGTTACTTCAGCAAAATCAACACCTCTAATTTCTAATCTTTTTAATAAGTGTTTAGAAAAATGCAATCCTGCAGTTGGTGCAGCAACTGCTCCTTCATTTTTTGCAAAAATAGTCTGATATCGCTCTTTATCTTCAGGTTCAACTTCTCTTTTAATATATTTTGGAAGTGGAGTTTCTCCTAATTCTGTAAGTTTATTTCTGAATTCTTCATAAGGTCCGTCAAATAAAAAACGTAAGGTTCTTCCTCTAGAGGTCGTATTATCAATTACTTCAGCAACCAAAGAATCATCATCTCCAAAATAAAGTTTATTACCTATTCTAATTTTTCTTGCAGGGTCAACCAACACATCCCAAAGACGTGTTTCTTTATTTAATTCTCTTAACAAGAAAACCTCAATACGTGCTCCTGTTTTTTCTTTATTACCATATAATCTAGCAGGAAAAACCTTTGTATTGTTAAGAACCAATACATCATCTTCTTCAAAATAATCTATTAAATCTTTAAATAACTTGTGTTCGATGGTTTTTTCCTTGCGGTTCAATACCATTAAACGAGATTCATCCCTATTATTTGCTGGATATTCAGCTAATAATTCTTCAGGAAGTTCAAAATTAAATTTTGAGAGTTTCATACCCATAATTATACAGTGGTTTTAAATTTAAAAGCTGCAAATATACAATCTCAACATAGGGGTTGTCAAGTAAATGAGTAGTTATTATTTAAAATTACTATAAACTCCAACTCTTTTTAGATCCTCCCAAAAGGTTTTATAGGATTTAGTTACCACATTTGGATTATTAATAACTATTGTAGTTTTCATAGATAATGGTGCAAATGCCATAGCCATACGATGATCTTGATAAGTTTCTATTACTACATTTGGCTTTATTTTATTTGAAGGAAATACTTTTAAAGATTCATTAGTAATTTCAACTTTTGCTCCTAATTTTTCTAATTCAGTTTTTAAAGCCTCTAATCTATCTGTTTCTTTTATTCTTAAAGTTTTAAGCCCTATTAACTCACAAGAGAGCCCTAAGCCAACACAAGAAACAGCAATTGTCTGAGCTATATCGGGGGTTTTATTAAGGTTTAAAATAAGTTTATCTGAAATCGAAACAGTTGATTTTTTTAACTGAATTGAATTATCTAAATCATTATAAACTGTTACTACTCCTAATCTTTTATAAATTGAAGCCACTTCTGAATCGCCTTGCAAACTATTTTCTGAATAGTTTTTTAAAGTAACTATCAAATTATCTGAAAGTGTCACTAAACTATAATAATAAGAAGCGGAACTCCAATCGGATTCAACATTTATTGCAATATTATTAGTTGGCTTAAATGGTAGAATTTCAATTTTATTATTTTTAAAACA
>JASFZG010000171.1:0-3506 GCA_046055745.1 Flavobacteriaceae bacterium
GAAGGGTTTGATAAATCACCCATGTTTAATGGTGCGATACAAAGTAGTGGTCCAAGGTATTGTCCTTCGATAGAAGAGAAAATTAATCGTTTTGCAGATAAAGATCGGCATCAATTATTTGTAGAACCTGAAGGGTGGAATACAGTTGAGTATTATATTAATGGGTTTTCAACTTCACTTTCAGAGGAAGTACAATTTAACGCATTAAGACAAGTAGCAGGTTTTGAAAACGTGAAATTCTTTAGACCAGGATATGCAATAGAATACGATTATTTCCCACCGACACAATTACGTCATACCTTAGAAACAAAGTTAGTTTCTGGATTGTATTTTGCGGGTCAGATTAACGGAACTACCGGTTATGAAGAAGCAGCAGCTCAAGGATTAATGGCAGGTATAAATGCTCATTTAAAAGTGAAAGAAAAAGATGCTTTTACGCTAAATAGAGACGAAGCTTATATCGGAGTTTTGATAGACGATTTAATTACAAAAGGCACCAAAGAGCCTTATCGAATGTTTACTTCTAGAGCTGAATACAGAACTTTATTACGCCAAGATAATGCAGATTTTAGACTTACAAAAAAGTCTTTTAACATTGGATTAGCTTCTGAAAAGCGTTTAAAAACGATGGAAAAAAAGCAAGCCGAATCAGATAATTTTGTACAGTTTTTTAAGAATACGAGTATTAGTCATAAAGTTTTGAATCCGATTTTAGAAGAAAAGAATTCAGCTCCAGTTAAACAAATGGACAAATTATTTAAACCATTTTCTAGGCCAAATATCACAATGGATGATATGCGAAAAATCACGGAAGTAGATGAATATATTGTTAAAAATAAATTAGACAGAGAAGTATTAGAACAAACAGAAATTCAAATAAAATACGCAGGATATATTAACAAAGAAAAACTAAATGCAGATAAGTTAAATCGATTGGAAGGAATTAAAATACCCGAAAATTTTGACTATTCTAAATTAAAATCATTGTCCTACGAAGCCTTAGAAAAACTAAAAACTATAAAACCAGTAACTGTTTCACAAGCCTCTAGAATAAGTGGAGTTTCACCAAATGATATTTCGGTATTGTTAGTTTATATGGGACGTTAAGGATTGTGTTCCACGTGAAACAATTTAATAATTTATGAGTCTTAACAGTAATAATATTCTACTTTAACAAAATCTATTTTGCGCCTTAGCGCCTCTGCGAGCAAATAAATGAACAAGCCAAACCATAACATCCCAACCAAAGTAAACGACTATTTGGTCACAGGAGAAACGTTCGAATTGATCTACGATTCTGAAAAAGAAATGTTGATTACAAATCCGAAACCTGCTACTGAAAACCTTTTTAAATATTACGAGAGTGAAGATTACATTTCACACACCGATAGCAAAAAAGGAATCGTTTCTTACTTATATCAAACTGTAAAAAAACGAGCGCTTCAGAAAAAAGTAGCTTTAATAAATTCCTTAAATAATGGCTCTGGAACTTTATTAGATATTGGAGCTGGAACAGGAGATTTTTTAAAACAAGCACAAGAAGCAAACTGGAAAGTATCAGGAGTAGAACCCAACGAAGGAGCTAAAAAATTAGCAGAAGAAAAAGGAATTAATTTACAAGAATCTATCAATGATTTAAACGGAAAAACTTTTGATGTAATTACAATGTGGCACGTTTTAGAACACGTTCCTAATTTAGAAGAAACCATTTCAACAATTGAAAAATTATTAAACCCAGGAGGGACTTTAATTATTGCGGTTCCTAATTATAAATCGTTTGACGCAAATCATTATAAAGAGCATTGGGCAGCTTATGATGTGCCAAGACATTTATGGCATTTTTCTCAAACTTCGATGCAGAAATTGTTTTCAGGAAACCTACAACTTATTAAAACGAGACCTATGGTTTTTGATTCGTTTTATGTGAGCCTTCTTTCCGAAAAAAATAAAACTGGAAAACAAAATCTTATAAAAGCCTTTTTTGTTGGATTACAATCAAATTTATCCGCTTGGAAGACAAAAGAGTATTCTTCCTTAATTTATTGTTTCAAAAAAGTGAAATAAGAGGAATTAAATAAGTCTCAGCTTTGTTTACAGAGAAAACACACTGTAAGATTGTGATTTTATAAAAACCGCTTAAAAGCTTTTATTTGAAGATGTTTTTAATAAAGAGTAATAATCAATAATTAATATTCAATAGAAAATATTTATACCAGCTCTTTCTTGTGAATAAGTCGAGTTAATTGAATAGATAAGTCTGTAAAAATAATTTTTGCATTTCCGTTTCGTTCAATATGATATTCTGCTTTTTCTAAAGCTTCAGAAATTTCAAAAATATTATTTTGATGAACGAAGGGTGCAAATTTATCTATCGAGAATTTTCCGTCGTGACTTTCAAAATACAATAAGGAATCGGCTTTGTAATTTTTCAATAAAGCTTGTCTAAAAATCTCCAAACAATAACTTAAAAACTTCTTTTGAGTTTCTCGCCCTTCCTTGGCAATGTTTTCACTCCAATCCATTAAATCGTTGATGGCCCCTTTATTTCCTTTTGCCATAAAAGCAGTACGAACCCAAAAAACAAAAAGATTTTCAAAAGCAATATCGTTACTATCGTTCGCAATTATATGAAGCGCTTTGTTGTAATCCCCATTTGCTTGATGACTTACTTTTTTAGCTAAATTACTTACAATGTTTTGTTTATCAATTAATTGAGTGGCAATATCGTTTTCAGCTAATAGGGGGATATGTAATTTTTGACAGCGTGATTGTATGGTACCTAAAATATTTTGTTCCTCTTCAGTTAATAATAAAAGCACCGTTTTTTCGGGGGGCTCTTCTACTAATTTCAGAATTTTATTGGCACATTCAGTATTCATTTTGTCTGCCATCCAAATAATCATCACTTTATAACCACCTTCATAAGCTTTTAGTGAAAGTTTTTTTGAAATATTTTGCGCTTCATATTTACTAATATTTCCTTGTTTTTTTTCAATTCCTATAAACTGAAACCAATCATATAAGGAAGCATAGGGGTTTTTAAGAACAAATTCTCGCCATTCCGAAGCGAAATTATCAGAAATGGGATGTGTTTTTACGTTTTCATTTGAGTTAACAGGATATACAAAATGAAGGTCGGGATGATTCAATTTTGAAACTTTAGTAGCGCAATTTTTATAAGCATCACTTCCCTTGGGAAAAGAATGACATAAAATCTCTTTGGCATAGCTCAATGCTAATGCTAATATTCCCGAACCAGCTTTCCCAATAAACAGTTGCGTATGCGGAATACGTCCGTTATTCACCGTATTTATTAAGTGTGATTTAATATGTTGTTGTCCTATTACTTCGGAAAATTCCATAGACAATATTACGTTTTTTTAGGCAGAAAATACCCATTCAAAATCCTATCTTTGCAGTCTAATTTTTATATAGAATTTGATAATGAAAACAGTAAACGACTTTAATTTTGATAATAAAATAGCATTGATTCGAGTAGATTTTAA
>JASFZG010000172.1:0-26480 GCA_046055745.1 Flavobacteriaceae bacterium
CCACCACCGATAGTTACCGTATATCCACAAGCTTCATCTACACTCATTATTAAATCTGCAGCATTTACTGTTGCCATTCCTAGTGCATCTAAGTCTACCCCTAATGGCGTAGAAACAGAAGCTTCAATTGTTTGTCCAGGGTTAATAGAGCCATAAGATGAAGGCGTCGGGCTATTCCATATAAAATCAGAACTTGCAGATCCTGTACCAGACAACTGAAGTGACATGCCTATAGGAGTTGAATTTGGTTCAGAAACACCAATATCAGTTGAAGTCATTCCCATAGCGATACCATCTGTTGCAGTTAAAGTTCCTTCATAACTAATAAATTCAATAACAGAATTATTATTTGCTAATACAATTCCATCAGGTGAACCGTTTTGAATTCCAGATATAAGGAAATTTACTGCACCAAAACCATTTCCTTCATCATCAATTATTCCACTTAATGAAACGTTATTATATTCTTGTCCGTTACTTCCATTATAAAACACAAGAGACCAAGTGCTTAAATCAGTGCCAGCTGGACCCGCTATTTCAACTGCTTCATCTGCATCACCTCCAGCATTATCATAATGTAACTCATTTATGAAAACCGAAGCACCAGAAGTTTCTCCTAGACAAATAATAACTGGAGCTGTATTATCTTCAACAGTAACCTCAAATGTACAAGTTCCAATATTTCCTTCAGCATCTAGAACTTCCATATTTACATTAATAATTCCTATATCAGCACAAGAAAAAGTATCCTGTGAAAATTGTGCAGCTGTCACTCCACAGTTATCAGTAGAACCCGCATCTACATCTGCAAATGTAATTTGAGCCATACCAGTTATAGGATTCAGTTCAACAGTAATGTTTTGACACATTGCAATTGGATCTTCTGCGTCAATAACAGTAATAATAAATTGACAAGTAGATGAATTACCTGCTAAATCTGTAGCGGTAAATTCGATAGTAGTATCTCCATTAGTAAAAACAGAGCCGCTTAAAGGTCCCATTGTTTGAATTACTGTATCTAAATCACCATCAGGATCAATAGCGATAGCATCAACAAAATTTACAATAGCAGAACATAATCCTGAATCGTTATTTACACTAATATTAGAAGGGCAGGCAATAATAGGAGGTGTTCCGTTTGCCATATTTCCAGAAACAACAAAATTATCTACGGCAAAATCTTCATCTCCAGAGTTAAGAGAAATTGTCATTCTTAAATCCATCACATTTCCTGTTGAAGCTATTGGGAAAGAAGAAAATAACAATAAAGAACCTGTTAGAGCAGTTCCTTCCCCAACACCGTCAAAATCTGAATCTTGTCTAAAAATTCCATTATTACTTCCACTAGAAAAATCGGCCCCTACAAATGACAAAAGATTTTGATAACCTCCCCCATCAATTTGATATTGAACTAATATATAATCTGCTGCATCAATATCTCCAGGGTTATCAAAAAACTCAGCAAATTCTCCTGTAAAAACAATGCCATTAAAACCTGCAATGTTAAGCCCTGTCCAATCTATCGTTATTGGTAAAGAAGCTCCTTCACCATCCAAGTCCATACCAACAAGATAACTTCCTGTATTATTAATGTAATTTTTTAAATTGTTTGGAGAAGAATCTCCATTGTAATCATTTGAAACCGCAAGGCCAAAATAATCACTAAAACCATCTGAAAAGAAGGGTGTAGAAGTTGTAAATCCAGAATTGTCATCAAACTGTTCATTTAAAATTTGTCCAAAGGAAAAACTAAAAACTAAAAGGCAGACTAATAGCGTAATTTTTTTCATAATAAAAAAATTTTTGAGTTATAAATTTATTATTACAAAGATACTAACCAGTTAATTTAATATGTATATAAATCGCTATTTTATATAAATAAATTCTAAACTTTTGTTGACAATTATTAGTATTAATTTTATCGAATAAACACAGGTTCGTTTTCTTTTAAAGTAGACTCCTCACTAAAGCCATAACCACCTGAATCAAAACCCCTTAACCTTTCTAAAGTAGAAATATCATTGTCTAGGATATACCGAACCATACTACCTCTAGCTTTCTTAGCGAAAAAAGAAATAATTTTCAGCTTTCCATTTTTGTAGTCTTTGAAAACTGGTGAAATTATTGGCACTTTTAATAGGGCTGGTTTTATTACTTTAAAGTATTCTTGACTAGCAAGGTTTACAAAAAGTTCATCGTCTGCTAATTCTTTATTTAATGCTTCAGTTATTATGTTTCCCCAAAATTCGTAGAGATTCTTTTTTCTATTAATTATTAATTTTGTTCCCATTTCCAAGCGATAAGCCTGCATTAAATCTAGAGGCTTCAACATTCCATACATTCCAGATAAGATCCGAAGAGAATCTTGCATCTTCTGAATTTTATCTTCCTTCAAAGAATAAGCATCCAAACCAACATACACATCTCCCGAAAATGAATACACCGAAGGCCTTGCGTTTTCATTCGTAAATGGAACTGAAAAATCTTGGTAGCGTTGATAATTCAATTCAGAAAGCTTATCACTTATGCTCATTAATTTTCCAATGGCCTTTTTAGATTTGGTTGCCATTTTAGTATTTAATACTTCAGCTTGTTCTATAAATTGTGGATATGAAAAATCTTCAGTAGGTAATTTACTTTCAAAATCAAGACTTTTTGCTGGAGAGATTACAATTTTCATATGTCTTTAATTAAATCGAATTAGAATTAACTGAATATTTACGCCATTTCTCAACACATTGCTCAATATCTTCAGGAATTGGAGATTCAAAACGCATCATTTTTTTGGTAGTTGGATGCACAAAACCAAGGGTTCTTGCGTGTAATGCTTGACGCGGTAATACTTTAAAACAATTATCTACAAACTGTTTGTATTTACTAAAACTGGTTCCTTTTAAAATTCGATCTCCACCATAACGCTCGTCATTAAATAAGGTATGACCTATGTATTTTAAATGAACTCTAATTTGGTGTGTTCTTCCCGTTTCTAATCGACAAGAAAGCAAAGTTACGTAACCTAATCGTTCAATTACCTTATAATGGGTAACGGCATGTTTTCCTTTTTCTTCATCATCATCTGCAAAAACAGTGTTTTGTAACCTGTTTTTTGGATGACGCCCAATATTCCCTTCAATAGTTCCTTCTTCATCATTTACATCTCCCCAAACTAAAGCTACATATTCTCGCTCGGTGGTTTTATTAAAAAACTGTTTGGCAAGGTGTGTCATTGCTTCTTCCGTTTTAGCGACAACCAAAAGTCCGCTGGTATCTTTATCAATACGATGTACCAAACCTGGTCGATTACTACTGTTATTTGGAAGGTTTTCAAAATGAAAAGTAAGTGCATTTATTAAAGTCCCACTATAATTTCCGTGACCTGGATGCACTACCATTCCTGCTGGTTTATTCACTACCAATACGTCATCATCTTCATAAACTACGTCAATAGGAATATCTTCTGGAACCAATAAAAATTCATAAGGAGGATGCTCAAACATAACTGTAACTACATCAAGTGGCTTTACTTTATAGTTTGATTTTACTGGAATATCATTCACATAAATATTACCATCTTTTGCTGCCTTCTGAATTTTACTACGAGTAGCATTCTCAATATAATTCATTAAGTATTTATCTACTCGAAGTGGCTGTTGCCCCTTTTGCGCTTCAAAACGAAAATGCTCGTATAAATCATCCGATTCATTTTTATTTACCGGTCCTTCACTATTTTTATCTTCCAACATTTATTGTTCTTTCTTTATCGTTTCTTCAACTCTTTTCAACCCTCCTTCACCATCTCCTAAAACCAAGTCGATTACTGAAGTTTTCTGAAGCTCATCTCCAGGATTTATTTTCTTTCCATTATATCGTAATTCTAACACTTCATCTAAAGCAATATATGGCTTTCTAGTTACTTTACCAATTTCAAAACCCATAGAAATTAATGTAGGTTCTGCCTGTCTTCTTGTTTTTCCTACTACTTTAGGAATTTTTAAAAACACATAACCAGAACGATTAAGCGTAAGGTATATTTTTCGATTTTCTTTTACATATTCTCCTGCCTTCGGAATTTGTTCAATCACAGAATATTTAGGAAATTCAGGATTATAATTAGAAGAATCTAAAATTTCAAACCGTAAATCCATTTCATCTAATTTATCTTCGGCTTCTATTAAAGACATTTTAGCTAAACTAGGCACTCTAATTTTTTGATTGTGATTCGTACTTCTTTTTAACCAGAAAAGCATTCCAAAAATCAAAATAATAATCACTCCAAACGCTATTAATAATTGACGTAAAAATGCTTTGGAAAATAAAAATTTAATAAACGACATATGTTATTGTTAGATTACAAAAATATAAAACCTAAAGTTAGTATCTCAAGGCAACTTCAATTAATTCAGTTCTTTTAAAAAACAAAGAAAATGAATGAGATGCAAATCCCATTTTATTTGAAATAGCGAGCTATTTTAATATAAAATTGGTGAAGTAGATTATTTATTTATCTTTGTTCTCAAGGGGTTGCAAGAACATTCATTATACATCATTAAATTTCTTTGCTTTATCCTGATAGTACTTCAAAAATTTAATTTGCCTAAGAAATGCTTTTGCAATTTTAATGCAAATGAATTAATTGAAGTCGCCTAAATAAATGAATAATGATACTTTTGTTAAACGTAGCATTTAATATTTTCGTATGAAAAAAAAGCATATTGCTGTGGTTATGGGTGGTTATTCTAGTGAATTTGAAATTTCACTAAATAGCGGAAAAGTAGTTTGTGACTCTTTAGATACTCAAAAATACTATATTTATCCTATCCATATTTTGAGAGAAGGTTGGTATTTTACTGCTAAAGATGGTACAAACCACGAAATTAATAAAGCCAATTTTAGTTTTTCAAACGGAAAAGAAACTATTATTCCAGATGCTATTTTCAACACCATTCACGGGACTCCAGGTGAAGATGGTTATCTTCAAGCTTACTTAAATTTAATTAACATTCCTCAAACAAGCTGTGATTATTACCCCGCTGCTTTGAGTTTTAATAAACGTGATTGTTTGTCTGTTTTAAAAGGATTCGGAATAAAATGCGCGAATTCTTATTATGTAAATAAAGGAGTTCATTTTTCTGAAGAAGATATAATTTTAAAAGTAGGATTGCCTTGTTTTGTGAAACCAAATCGTGCAGGCTCGAGTTTTGGAATTAGTAAAGTTAATACTTCCGAAGAGTTATTACCTGCAATTGAAAAAGCATTTAACGAGGATTCAGAAATCATTATTGAAACTGCTATAATAGGAACAGAAGTTTCGGTTGGCGTTTACAATAACAGATCTAATATTGTGGTTCTCCCTCCTACTGAAATTGTTTCGGAAAATGATTATTTTGATTATGAAGCAAAATATTTAGGAAAATCTCAAGAAATAACTCCTGCTAGAATTTCTGAAATTGAAACTTCCAAAGTCAAATTTCTAGCCGAAGAGATCTACCGACTATTAAACATGAAAGGCATTACCCGAAGTGATTTTATTATTCAAGACGGTGTTCCTTATTTTATAGAAATCAATACCAATCCAGGTTTATCTGCAGAAAGTATAGTCCCAAAACAAATAAAAGAAACAGGAATGACATTAACTAAGTTTTTCGATATCCTTATTAAAAATGTAATAACCAAAAAATAGTTTATATGAAAAGAGCAGTATTCCCAGGATCTTTTGACCCAATTACTTTAGGTCATATTGATATAATAAATAGATCACTACTTCTTTTCGATGAGATTATTATCGCTATCGGAGTAAATGTAGATAAAAAACATATGTTTTCTTTAGAGGACAGAGAAAAACAACTAGAAGATACTTTTAAACATGAACCGAAAATAAAAGTAAAATCTTATTCTGGACTTACGGTAGATTTCTGTAAAAATGAAAACGCCAAATTTATTTTAAGAGGACTTCGCAACACAACCGACTTCACTTACGAGCAATCCATTGCACAAACCAACGCTAATTTACAAAGTATTGAAAGTATATTTTTAGTTTGTTCACCAGAGGTTTCGAATATTTCCTCTTCCATTGTAAGAGATGTGATAAGAAATGGTGGAGATTATACCAAAATGGTTCCAAGAAGCATCACTTTATAAAACTAATGACATAAAAAAAGCCTTGGAAAAATAAACCAAGGCTTTAAAATATTATTTTGTTTTGCAACAACTTATTGCTTAACTACTTTTTGAGTTAAAGTTCCTGCAGAAGTTTCTACAGTTAAAACGTAAACTCCATTTACTAAGTTTGTAGTATTTATAACTCCATTTTCTAATTTAAGACCAGTTTCTTGACCTAAAATGTTGTAAAGACTAGAATTTAACACTTCAACATTAGAAGGTAATTTTACATTAAGAACATCATTTGTAGGATTTGGATAAATAGATGTTAAAGATGCTAAATTATCATTAACTCCTAAAATTGGATCGTTCACTGTTAAATTAAGAACAATATTTCCAGGAAACCCTAAATCATCGAAAGTAGTAATAGCTAAAGGACCACAACTAGAATCAGTAGAAATATAACTTGGTCCAGTTTCTCCATCTAAATTTTGTCCAACTCTAACATCAACTATATCAGTTTCTCCAGTAGGAATTTTCATTTCTAATACAATTTCATCTGTAGATTCAACATTTACTGGAATATCAAAAACAAAAGTTACAACAGTACCATTGTCTCCAGCTGTTACTGTAGCTAAACCATCAGCAATTTGTGTTAACGTACCTCCTGGATAAGGAGCGTCAGTTATATAAGCATTAAGGAAAATATTAAAATCTGGGTTTCCCCCACCGTTATCAGCAAAAGAAATTCCGAATTCTCCACCTTCAATTGAAATAGTTCCTGTTTGTCCAAAATCAGCAGGAATATATGATCTAGAATAATTATTTTCTGTAGTAAAACCAGCACCTGCATCTGCACAAGCAACAGCACCATTATCAACATTTTGAGTTGTTGAATGAGACAATACCGTTTGTGCATTTACTGCAGAAACAAATAATGCAGCCATAAGTAGTAATGTAATTTTTTTCATAATTTATATATTTAATGTTTAATATTGTGTCAAATATAAGAAAGTATGCTTTATTACACATAATAATTATAATATTTCTTAACATACTCTTAATTTTATAAATTATTATGAAATCACTCTTATTCCTAATTACATCAATCGTCTTATTATCAATCACTTCATGTAACAAAAATAAGGAGGGTTTAAATTACGACTTTACAACAAAATTTGAATTTTCAAAGGGGATAAAAACCGCCACCTATCATGAAGTAATCACTTTTTACAAACAACTCGCAGACAGCTACCCTTCTATCACCATGTATCAAATGGAAGATACCGACAGCGGTAAACCATTACACTTAATTACCTTTAATCCAAATCGCACTTTCGAAACTGAATTTTCAGACGAAAGAAAACAAAACATCCTTTTAATCAATAATGGAATTCATCCAGGAGAAAGCGATGGTATAGACGCAACTATGATGTTGATGCGTGATTTGGCTCAAAATAAAATCCCAACTCCACAAAATACTATTATTGCAGTGATTCCTATATATAATATTGGCGGTGCATTGAATAGGAACTCCACTTCTCGTACCAATCAAAATGGACCAGAAGAATATGGGTTTAGAGGGAACACCCGCAACTATGATCTTAACAGGGATTTTATAAAATCAGACACTAAAAACGCAAAGGCTTTTGTTGATATATTTAGAACCATAAAACCCGCTTTATTTATCGATAATCATGTGAGCAATGGAGCTGACTATCAATATACATTAACTCATTTATTTACGCAACACAACAAATTAGGTGGTGACTTAGGAAGATACGTAAACGAATCTTTTATGCCTGAATTGGAAGATTCCTTAGCTCAAAAAGAATGGGATATTACTCCTTATGTAAATGTTTTTAACCGAACTCCAGAAAGCGGATTTTCACAATTTTTAGATTCACCAAGATATTCAACTGGATACACCACTCTCTTTAACACTCTTGGGATGATGGTCGAAACTCATATGTTAAAACCATATAAAAACAGAGTGGAAGGCACCTACGAGCTTATGAAAAGTTTTATCGCTATTGCTGAAAAAAATGCTGGCAAAATTAAAAAACTAACAACTTACTCTTCTGAAAGTTATAAAGTTGGTGGCTCCTATCCTATTTCTTGGAAAATTGATAATACCAAATCTTCAACACTTCAGTTTAAAGGATATGAAGGCGAAATGATTCCGAGTAAAATCACAGGAACCAATCGTTTAAAGTATGACAGATCAAAACCATTTACCAAGGAAGTGGTTTATCAAAATTACTTTGAACCAAAAGAAGAAGTTACAATTCCTGAAAAATACATTATCCCTCAAGGTTGGTGGAATGTTATCGAGCTTTTAAAACTGAATAAAATTAAAATGAAACGTGTTTCAGAGGACACCGTAATTTCTGCTTCTGTTTATAGAATTAAAAGCTACGAATCTACAAAATCACCTTATGAAGGACACTATTTACATTATAACACTAAAATCACCACTGAAACAAAGCAGGTTAAAATTAATAAGGGAGATTATATAATAAAAACACAACAAGAAGGAGTTCGTTATATTATTGAAACTTTAGAGCCTTCTGCACCAGATTCATTTTTTAATTGGAATTTCTTCGATACCATTCTTCAACAAAAAGAAGGCTTTTCTCCTTATGTTTGGGAAGATTTGGCGTTGGAGTTTTTAGAAAATAATCCTGAAATTAAACAGGAATTTGAAACAAAGAAAGCTTCAGATTCAGACTTCTCAAAAAATTGGTATTTACAATTGGATTGGATACATAAAAAATCACCTAATTACGAAAAAGCACATTTACGATATCCGATCGTACGGGTGGGTGGTTAAATATTCTTTCGGAAAAAGGAGCTTTACATTTTCATAAGAATCTTGTAATGCTTTTTGAGATTTTTCAAAGTTTTTCCATTTGGCTTTTTTAATACCTTCATCTAATTGAGGTGTTAATTCGCCTTTATAATCAGTGTACATTTCGTACCAATAAGTGATTTTTAATTTAAAGGTATCATTGCGTTTAAAAATATGATAGGTTTTCATTATAAAATCTTTGATCTCCAACCCTTCAACTCCTGTTTCTTCCTCTACCTCTCTTATTGCAGCAGCTTCATAGGTTTCCTTTTTCTCAACGCCACCCTTTGGTAAATCCCATTTTGAGTTTCTATAAATAAATAGTATCTCCTTTTTCTGATTATAAACTAGCCCACCAGCAGCTTCAACAACTGGTAATTTTTTCCGAAGATGCTTTTCTAGTTTCTCTTCATTTTTATGATATAAATTCACATAATGCAACTCTCCACTTAGTATTTTTTCTATCAGTAAATTAAAATCTACTTCTTTTAGAGGAAAAGAAGTGTACTGACTCCCAATATTTTTTTTACAAGAGAGAATTATAGGTATGTCTTTTACAAAAACTTTATACATTTGCAATATGATTTTAAACAAAGAAACCGCTCAAAAAACAGCCGAATTATTATTGCAAATTAATGCAATTAAATTACAACCACAAAACCCTTTTACATGGGCTTCGGGTTGGAAATCTCCAATCTATTGTGATAACCGAATAACATTGTCTTTTCCGATGATTAGAAATTACATTCGTGAAAATTTAGCCAATCAAATTGAAGAGCTTTACGGAAAACCAGACGTAATTGTTGGGGTTGCAACTGGAGCAATTGGTATTGGTGCTTTGGTAGCAGATGTTTTAAATTTACCTTTTTGCTATGTTAGACCAGAAGCAAAAAAACATGGAAGGCAAAATAAAATTGAAGGTCATATAGAAAAAGGGCAAACTGCAATTATTGTAGAAGACCTCATAAGCACAGGTAAAAGCAGCCTTTTAGCAGTAGACGCACTTAGAGAAGCTAATGTTCAAGTAAAAGGTATGGTGGCAATTTTCACCTATGGTTTTGATGTGGCTGAAGAAAACTTCAAAAACACAAACGTTACTTTAAACACCTTAAGTAATTACGAGAATCTACTTCAACTCGCAGAAAAATCAAATTATATTACATCATCTGAAGCTACCGTACTTTCAAAATGGAGAGAAGACCCAGGAAACTGGTCAAAATAAATTTAAGAATTAAAACTTAGTGTGCTTTGTAAAAAACTTAGTGTACTTTGTGGTTAAATAAAAAATAAAATGAATTTAAATAGTAAAAAAGTAACCGTTCAAAAATCTGCAACAGACCTTTGTGATTTCCTTTGTGATGTAAAAAACTTCAAACAATTAATGCCTAACAACATCAGTAAATTTGAAGTAATTAGAGATAATGCTTTTGTTTTTGCGCTAAAAGGAATGCCAGAAATCGCATTAGAGGTAAAAGAAGTAATCGCTCCAAACAAAGTAACATTAGGCGCGATTAGTGATAAAATTCCTTTTACATTAATAGGAAATATAACTGAAATCAACGAAACTTCATCGGAAGCAGAATTGCAATTTGAAGGAGATTTTAACCCAATGATGGCCATGATGATAAAAGGGCCTATCACTAAGTTTTTAGAGACATTGTCTAGTAATTTAGAAAAGGCATAGTTATAGATTCTGAGTCAAACTCAGAATGACAAAATTATTTAAATGTATTTATTGACAGACCTACTAGGTTTTAAAAACCTAGTAGGTCTTATACTTTAAAACAACAACTTTATTTCTTTTAACTGGTAAGTTGTTAGTACTTCATCTTCATTTTCGATAATCAATTCGCCCGTATTAGTAACTCCTTTTATTTTTCCGTTAAATCGAATTTTGCTAGGAGTTTCAAAGACTGAAATAGATTCTTTTCTGAAAAGGTTCGTTTCATAATTCCATTTTAATTCAGAAAAAGTACTAGTTCCAAGAGAATTTAATTCAGAAAAAACAGCTTCAGAAACCTTGTATAGCACTTCATCAAGACTGTATTTTACACCAGTAGCCAATCTCATAGAAGTTGCTTGCGGGAGATTTTTAAAATGCTCTTCATTTACATTAATTCCAATTCCTATAACAGAAGACACTATATTTCCTTGCTTTACTTGATTTTCAATAAGAATTCCTGCCACCTTTTTTGACTGTGACATAATGTCGTTAGGCCATTTAATTTCAACCGTGGGAATTAAAAGTTTTTTTAAAGCCTTTTGCACTCCTAAAGAAACAGCGAATGCAATGCTCGAAATTTCAGAAACCGACAAGTCATTAAACCTTTTAAACAAGCTAAATGTAAGGCTTTGTTGTGGAGTAGATTTCCAAACTGCACCTTGCTGTCCTCGTCCATTTATTTGCTTGTTTGCAAGCACTATTGTTTGGTCTTCTAGCACTTCATTTTTACCCAAATTAATTAGATAAGAATTTGTTGAGCCAATGGCATTAAGTTTGATTATATTCACAGCATTAAAAAATGTGTTAATGTAACGTTACATTAGCGTTTCAATAAACAAAAAAAGAATAACTTTGCAACCTTAAAAAAGGTAAAATAAAATACTATTGAAGAAAGATAAAGGTACTGACCAATTAATTACCCAAATTATAAAAGGAATTGAAGAAGTAAAAGGACAAGACATTGAAATACTTGACCTTAGGGATTTAGAAAACACCGTATGCGATTATTTTGTTATTTGCAACGGAACCTCAAACACACAAGTAAATGCTATTGTAGGCTCTATACAGAAAGTAGTTAGCAAAGCAATTCACGAAAAACCATGGCACGTTGAAGGTAGTAATAATGCCGAATGGATATTATTGGACTATGTCCATGTAGTGGTTCATGTATTTCAGAAACATATTCGTGAATTTTATAATATTGAAGGATTGTGGGGCGATGCTAAGTCGGTTAAAATAGAAACATCAACTAAAAAAGAAGAAGCCTAATGGCAAACGAAAATAAAAAATCAGATAATAAAAAACCTGAAATCAAAAAGCCTAAATTTAATAGTTATTGGATTTATGCTGCAGTAATTTTGGCATTTTTAGCTTTAAATGTTTTTGGTGGTGGCAGTTGGTCTCAACCAAATAAAACAACACAAGGAGAATTTGAAACATTCTTAAGAAATGGTGATGTTGATAAAGTTGAAATTGTAAACCGAAAAATAGCTAAAGTATATCTTACTTCGGAAGCAAAAGAAAAGGAAGTTCATTCTAAGAAAAAACCAGAATCGACCTTTTTATCTACAGGAAAAGAAGCTTCTTATCAATTTGAATTTGGAGATTTACAAAACTTCGAAAACAGTTTAAACAGAATAAAATCTGAAAATAATTTAAACACAAATGTTGTTTACGAAACCGACAATAATGTAATGAGTGAAATATTAATTTCGCTTTTACCATTTGTAGTTATTATTGGAATTTGGATTTTCATCATGCGCCGTATGTCTGGTGGTGCTGGTGGTGGTGCTGGTGGTCAAATATTTAATATCGGAAAATCGAAAGCAAAATTATTCGATCAAAAAACAGATATTAAAACGAGTTTTAAAGATGTTGCAGGACTAGAAGGTGCTAAAGAAGAAGTGCAAGAAATTGTAGATTTCCTTAAAAAACCTGAAAAATATACTGCTTTAGGAGGTAAAATACCTAAAGGAGCTTTGTTAGTAGGATTACCTGGAACAGGTAAAACATTATTAGCAAAAGCTGTTGCCGGAGAGGCACACGTACCTTTCTTCTCATTATCTGGATCAGATTTTGTAGAAATGTTTGTAGGTGTTGGTGCATCTCGTGTTCGTGATTTGTTCAAACAAGCAAAAGAAAAATCTCCTTCTATTATATTTATTGATGAAATTGATGCAATTGGTAGAGCAAGAGGGAAAAATAATATGTCTGGTTCTAACGACGAACGTGAAAACACCTTGAACCAATTATTAACCGAAATGGATGGTTTTGGATCAGATTCTAACGTTATCGTTTTGGCAGCAACTAACCGTGCTGATGTATTGGATAAGGCATTAATGCGTGCTGGGCGTTTTGATAGACAAATATATATTGACCTTCCAGATGTAAGGGAACGTAAAGAGATTTTTGAAGTGCATTTACGTCCTTTAAAAGTAGATGAGGCTTTAGACACCGATTTCTTATCAAAACAAACCCCTGGATTCTCTGGAGCAGATATTGCAAATGTTTGTAACGAAGCTGCATTAATCGCAGCAAGAAACGATAAAAAATCTGTTGAAAAACAAGATTTTTTGGATGCTGTTGACAGAATTGTTGGGGGATTAGAAAAGAAAAATAAAATTATAACTCCTTCAGAAAAGAAATCGATTGCATTTCACGAAGCTGGTCACGCTACGGTAAGTTGGATGCTTGAACATGCCGCACCTTTAGTAAAAGTAACCATCGTTCCTCGTGGAAAATCATTAGGAGCTGCTTGGTATTTACCTGAAGAACGTCAGTTAGTTAAACCAGATCAAATGTTGGACGAGATGTGTGCAACTCTTGGTGGTCGTGCTGCTGAGAGAGTTATTTTTGACGAGATTTCTACAGGAGCCTTAAACGATTTAGAAAAAGTAACCAAACAAGCTAGAGCGATGGTTACTATTTATGGATTGAATGATAAAATAGGAAACTTAACATACTACGATTCTTCTGGACAAAACGAATATGGTTTTACAAAACCTTATAGCGAAAAAACAGCTGAATTGATTGATCAAGAAATTTCGAAATTAATTGAAACTCAATATCAAAGAGCTATTAGTATTTTAGAACTACACAAAGACAAACTTACTGAATTAGCCACTGTATTACTTGATAAAGAAGTGATTTTCAAGGACAACCTTCAGAAAATATTTGGAGATCGTCCGTTTGCTAAACCAGACGAAACTGCTTCAGAAGAAATTAAAGAAGCAATGATTGAAGAAAGTTCTGATAAAAGTTCTAATGAAATTAATCTGGACAAGAAGGAATAGTAATATTTCTTTTAAATTTATTATAAGAAAACTTCTATTAAAATTAGATTTTATATATTTGGAGATTAAGAACCCCTCAATCCCCTATTATTAGCAGATGAACTTGCTTAAGAAACTTTTTGGAAAAAAAGAAAAATCAGAGATTACTGTTAATCAATCTGATAAAAGCAGTTATTTCCCACAGGAAAACTCTCCTATTGACGAAAAGTTCACCTATAATTTCAACAAAAATGGCGGAAAATTTCTTTATTGTTTAAATATGGATGAAGTTTTAGATTCATTTTATAATATATTAGAGGAAAACAATATAGTCGAGACAGATATTTATTGTATAAATAAAGATTTGGAAGGTAAATTTAATTCAAACAAATTTAATTTTGATAAGCCAGGGGAAGATTCATTTTTCCTAACAACCTGTGAGTCATTAATTGCTAAAAACGGTTCTATTTTATTTTCTTCTAACCAGATTAAAGAGAAAAAATTAAGTGAATTACCTTCTCGGTTTATTGTATTCGCAACTACAAGTCAATTAACCAACAATATTAGTGAAGGGATGCAGAGGATAAAAAATCAAAGTAAAAACCTTATTCCTAGTAACATCACCACTATTCGTGATTTTGAAACTGAAAAAGAAAAGGATTTTATGAGTTATGGAAGTAGTACAAAAAACTTATATTTGTTGCTACTGGAAGACTTATAATATGAAAGAAGTTTTAGTTCGATTTTTGTCTGGCGTTTTATATGTCGCAATCATATTTTTTACACTATTTACTTCACGTGAGTGGTTCTTTGGACTTCTTTTTATTTTAGCAACATTTACATTAAACGAGTTTTTACGCATCGTTAAGCTTAAAGGGGCTTTAGCTTATATTTTACTTGCATTAGCTTTTTATTTTATCAGCTTTCAGTACAATAGCATTCCTAATTATATATTATTATCATTATTAATAATAACAATAATCGTTAATTTATTTTTGTTTAAAGACGTAATCCTTTTTAATAAGTTGTCTCTTTTCAAAAAAAGGCGATATTTTTGTATTCTATTTTATATCATTAGTGGTTTTATATTTTTATCATTAGTCCCCTCTATTGGAAATACATTTGAACCAAAAATTATTCTCGGAATATTTATACTAGCTTGGTCTAATGACACTTTTGCATACTTAACAGGAAAGCAATTCGGAAAGAGAAAGTTAATGGAAAAAATATCTCCTAAAAAAACTGTTGAAGGTTTTTTTGGGGGAATGGGCGGTGCATTAATTGCTAGTTTTTTTATTTTTAAATTTACCGAAACTTTGAGTTTTCCGATTTGGTTAGTGTTAGGAATATTAGTTTCAGTTTTGGGGACAACCGGAGACTTAATTCAATCAAAATTTAAAAGATTAGCTGGTGTAAAAGATAGTGGAAAAATAATGCCTGGACATGGCGGAGTTTATGATAGATTGGATAGTATTATTTATGCGAGTCCTTTTATTTATTTATTTTTAATAATAGTAGATTATGTTTCATAAAGAAGGATATAAAATAATAACTGTTGCTTTTTTAATCTTTTCAGTATTAACAATAACTGTTCATCATTTAATTGATAATTTTTGGGTTGAAAAAGGAATGTTACTTGTTCTATTCGTTTTCTTGTTTCTTATTCTTCAGTTTTTCAGAAATCCAGAAAGGAAATTCATACTCAATCAAAATCAAATTTTATCTCCTGTTGATGGTAAAGTAGTGGTGATTGAAGAGGTTTTTGAAAAAGAATATTTTAAAGACAAAAGATTACAAGTTTCTGTTTTTATGTCACCTTTAAATGTTCACGTTACAAGGTACCCTATTGGAGGAAAAGTAGTTTTTAGTAAATATCATCCTGGGAAGTTTTTAGTGGCTTGGCATCCTAAATCTTCTGAAGAAAACGAACGAACAACCGTTGTTGTAAAATCTACAGAGTTTGGCGATGTTCTACATCGTCAAATAGCAGGCGCTGTTGCAAAACGAATTGTTAATTATGCTGAAGAAGGACAAGATATTGATCAAGCTTCAGATAGTGGTTTTATAAAATTTGGGTCACGTGTAGATATTTTTTTACCTTTAGGAACTAAAATAAATGTCTCCTTGAATCAAAAAGTAAAAGGTGGAATAACAATATTAGCAGAAAAATGACCTCTGAAGAACTCGAAATCGCTTTTAGAAAAGCAGTAGATAGCATAAATGATCATAAAGATCCATTTCCTGCTGATTTATTATTGCGGTTATATTCTTTTTATAAAGTTGCAACAAGAGATCAAGAAACACCAAGTAGCAGAACTCCTCTCATTAATGCATTTAAAACAAATGCACTTTTTCAAGCTCAAGGATTAACTCAAGATGAAGCAAAAATTCAATATATCGAGTGTGCAAAACATTATTTTTTATACAGAAAATAGAATCTTATGATTGTTCATCATTTAGAAAACACTCCTTCCATTTTAAATAAATTTATTGCTGAAATACGAGATCAAAATATTCAAAAAGATTCGTTGCGTTTCAGAAGAAATATCGAACGTATCGGTGAAATTTTAGGTTTTGAATTAAGCAAACACCTAGAGTATCAATCTTCTGTAATCACCACTCCTTTAGGTTCAAAAATAATCAAGTTATTACAAAATAAAATTGTATTATGCTCCATTTTAAGAGCAGGGCTCCCCTTACATCAAGGGCTTTTAAATTATTTTGACGATGCCGAAAATGCTTTTATTTCTGCCTATCGTCATCACCCAAATAACGATGCTGAATTTGAAATTGTTGTTGAATATTTTGCTGCACCCTCTTTAGAAAATAAAACCTTGATTTTAGCCGACCCAATGCTAGCAACAGGAAGATCTTTAGTAGAAGTTTATGAGGCTATCAAAAAACAACGAACTGTTTCCGAAATTCATCTAGTAGCAGTTTTGGGAGCAAAAGAAGGAATTGAATACATCAAAAATCATTTCCCAGAAAACACACACCTTTGGATTGCAGCTATTGACGACAAATTAAACGATAAAGGTTACATCATTCCAGGCTTGGGAGATGCTGGGGATTTATCATTTGGGAAAAAACTTTAATATGAATTTTCAGCTTTTACTGAAGTACATTAAAAACTATGTTACTTTAACCGAAGTGGAAGAAGCATTATTAGCTTCAAAAATATCATCAAGAAAATACCTAAAAGGGCAATACATTGTTCAGCAAGGCGATGTTTGTAAACATAGTAATTTTATTATTTCAGGAATTACAAAAACTTATTTTGTAGATGATAAAGGGGTAGAACATATAGTTATGTTTGCCATTGAAGATTGGTGGACTTCAGATATTGGAAGTTTTATCACGCAAAAACCTGCAGATTATAATGTGCAATGTATCGAAAATACTGAAGTTATTCAGTTTTCGTACTCAAACCAAGATGAATTATTTGCTGAAATCCCAAAATTAGAACGCCTTTTCAGAATATTAATTGAAAAAGCACTGGTTTCATCTCAAAAGAGAATTGTAAACGGATTTAGTTTAACTGCAAAAGAACAATATCTTCAGTTTAAAAAACAATATCCTACCATAGAACAACGAGTACCGCAATATATGATTGCTTCTTACCTCGGAATTACAAAAGAATTTTTAAGTAAAGTTAAAAGTCAATCTATTTCAGAATAAATAGTAATCTACATTAACTTCATTTATTAATCTACCTTATTTTCTACATTAGTTTTGATATCGACATTTGCAGTCTAATAATTATAAATAACAAAATGAAACAAACAATTAAAAGTATCGCAATAATAGCAATCGCAGCATTTATTACAATTTCTTTCTCAGGAATTTTAGACGGGAAAATTGAAATTAAAGCAGATAAAAGCACTTTAACTTGGAAAGGTTATAAAGTTACAGGTTCACATACGGGCACCTTGGTAGTTAAATCTGGTTCTCTAACTTTTAAAAACGACAAATTAACAGATGGGGAATTTGTAATTGACATGGCAAGCCTTATAAGTACAGATTTAGAAGGTGAATACAAAGGGAAACTAGAAGGTCATTTAAAATCTGATGACTTTTTTGGAGTTGAAAAACACCCAACGGCTACACTACTTTTCAAAAAAGTTACCGCTACTGGAAAAAATTCTTATAGTGTTACAGGGGATTTAACCATCAAGGGAAAAACAAACAAAATTGATTTTGATCTTTCAGTTTACGGAAGAAAAGCAAATGCAACTTTAAAAATAGACAGATCTAAATACGGTGTAAAATATGGCTCTTCAAGCTTTTTTGAAGGCTTAAAAGACAAAGTTATTTATGATGATTTTGATCTAATTGCAGATTTAGAATTTTAGGAATACTCCATAAAAAAGTCCTTAGAATATAATCCTAAGGGCTCTTTTATTTTAATTTATTGCTCTCTTTAGCTTATAAAATATTTCCAAGTAACTTTCATTCCTTCCTTTACTGAAAACAAAGGCTCGTAGCCTAATAAATCCTTAGCCTTACTTATATCTGCTAAAGAATCTCGTACGTCTCCAATTCTTGGATTTCCATAATTAGCTTTTAGATTATTTTTAGAAATACTATTCAAATCTTCCCAAAGTAAATTCAAACTAATTCGCTCTCCAAAAGCAATATTATACACATTATTTATTGCATCATCTGAAGCAAAGAAAGCTTTTACATTGGCTTGTACAGCATTTTCTACATAAGTAAAGTCACGTGTTTGGCCACCATCACCGTGAATAGTTGGAGATTTATCATCTTTTAATGCTTGCATAAATAAAGGTATCACAGCAGCATAAGCTCCATTTGGACTTTGTTTAGGTCCAAAAATATTAAAGTAACGAAGACCGATAATTTGTGAACCATAGGTTTTGTAGAAAACATCTGCATATAACTCATTTACTAATTTAGTAACAGCGTATGGAGAAATTGGCTTTCCGATGTTATCTTCTACTTTTGGCAAAGCCTTGCTATCTCCATAAGTAGAACTAGAAGCTGCATAAACTAATCGCTTTACTGAAGTACTTTCCTTCTGAGCAACTAACATATTTAAATATCCAGAAACATTAACGTCGTTTGTTCTTATTGGATTATCAATAGAACGAGGTACCGAACCTAAAGCGGCTTGATGAGACACATAATCAATTCCCAACATTGCTTTTTTACAAGTCTCTATATCTCGGATATCCCCTTCTAAAAATTCAAAAGCAGGATTGTTTTCATATTCTTCTATGTTTTTATAATAACCATTGGAAAGGTTATCTAAGACACGAACTTTTTTTGCACCATATTTTAATAAATATTTAACCAAATTCGAGCCAATAAATCCAGCCCCACCAGTAATTAAAAAACTGAATTTAGTAAGGTCTTGTGTATGATATGGTGTTTTATACATCATAATCTACCGTCAATTTTATCTTCTGGCCAGAAGGATTTAACATCAAAAACCACAGAGGTTTCTGAAAGGTAATTATCTATTTTAAAATTTGAAAACTTTTCATGAGATACTGTTAAAACAATAGCATCATAGTTATCTTTCAATTGGTTTTCTTCAGATAAAAGTGAAATTCCAAATTCTTTTTCAACTTCTTCCGTATTAGCCCAAGGATCGTAAACATCTACATTAATATTGTAATTTTTTAATTCTGAAATCACATCAATGGCTTTACTATTTCTAATATCTGGACAATTTTCTTTAAAGGTAATTCCTAATACTAAAGCATTTCCATTCTTTACTTTTCCGTCCTTTTTAATCATTAACTTAACTACTTCATGAGCTACATAACTTCCCATACCATCGTTCATACGGCGTCCTGCTAAAATAATTTCAGGATTGTATCCTTGTTCAATTGCTTTCTGTGCTAAGTAATAAGGATCAACACCAATACAGTGTCCTCCTACTAAACCTGGGCTAAATTTTAAAAAATTCCATTTGGTAGCAGCAGCATCTAACACATTTTGAGTATCAATATCTAATAATCTAAATATTTTTGAAAGTTCATTTACAAAGGCAATATTAATGTCACGCTGTGAATTTTCTATTACTTTGGCAGCTTCGGCAACTTTTATTGAAGGAGCTAAATGTGTTCCAGCAGTAATAATTGTAGCATACAAATCATCGACATATTTAGCAGATTCAGGAGTTGATCCCGATGTTACTTTTAAAATTTTAGTCACTGTATGAATTTTATCACCTGGATTAATACGTTCTGGAGAATAACCCGCGTAGAAATCTACATTAAATTTTAATCCTGAAACTTGTTCTAAAATCGGAACACAAACATCTTCTGTGACACCAGGATAAACCGTAGATTCTATGATAACAACGTCTCCTTTTTTTAAAACTTTCCCAATAGTTTCACTTGCTTTTTCAAGTGGAATTAGAACAGGTTGATTGTATTTATTTGTAGGCGTTGGAACGGTAATTATATAAACAGTTGCAGCTTCTATATCTGAAGAACTTTCTGAAATAACCAAACCTTTTTCTTCAGAAGAGTTTAAAACTTGATTCAATTCATCTTTTGTGATTTCTAAAGTGAAATCATCTCCATTTTTTAACTCAGAAACACGTTTTGAGTTAATATCAAATCCTATAACTGGAAATTTGTTAGCAAAGGCAACTGCAAGTGGCAAACCTACATATCCTAAACCAATGATTGCTATGGTAGGGTTTTTTTTCAATTTATTTTATTTATTATAATTAGGGGAGCTAACTTATTAATTAAAAAATTAAAGCAAAG
Source organism: Flavobacteriaceae bacterium (assembly GCA_046055745.1). Lineage (GTDB taxonomy): Bacteria > Bacteroidota > Bacteroidia > Flavobacteriales > Flavobacteriaceae > Marifrigoribacter. The sequence continues at coordinate 20,692 of JASFZG010000172.1, forward strand.
ATACCCACAAATAGTGTACATCTTTAAGCATCGTCCAATTTTTAATATATTCTTTATTTATCTTTACTTTATCAGGCCAAATCACTTGATTATTATAGGTGTTCGGATCTATTTTTTGAACTAATAATTCATCTTCATTTTTATATTTAATCGTGGCTGGGCCTGTAACTCCCGGTCTTATCGATAAAATAATTCGATCCTCTCCTGTTAATTTATCTGCATATCCTGGAATATCTGGCCGTGGACCAACTAAACTCATACTTCCTAGTAACACATTAAATAATTGTGGTAATTCATCCAACTTAGATTTCCGTAACCACCTTCCAAATTTAGTTTCATTACTTACAATTTCATTTATATTTTGATGCAATTTACCTTTTAAGGTTCTTATCTTATAACAAGAGAATGGGTTTCCTTTTTTTCCTATCCGTTTTTGAACAAACAATCCAAATTGTCTTGTAGAAATAGTTGCAATAAATATTAATAACATTAACGGAACTATCGTTATCAGTATAGCTAATAATGAAACAATAAAATCAAAAACTCTCTTAATAATTTGTTGCTTTTTGGTGAGCATAATTATTTTGTATTCTGCTATTTCCGTTTAAAAAATCTTTTAATCTTATTTTTAAGAGTCTGTTTTTTATCATCGTCATGATATCCTTGCCCATAACCGTAGCCGTAACCATAACCGTAGCCGTAACCATAACCGTATTTTGCTTTTTCTTCAAAGAAATTTAACACAAAACTAATGTTAGTTACTTCGCCTGTTTTATATTTATCATTAATAAAATTGAACATTCCTCGTTTGGTATAATTTTGACGAATTAAATACAGTGTTGCATCTGCATATTTTGTCAATTCCAACGCATCTGAAACCAAACCAATTGGTGGTGAATCTAAAATTATGTAATCATATTCTTTTTTAAGTTCCTCCATAAGAACTTCCATTCGTTCACTCATTAGTAATTCTGAAGGGTTTGGCGGAACTTCTCCTGATGTTATGACATCTAATTGATGTACTTGAGTCTTCTGAATAATATCTTGTAAACTCGCATCATGTACCAAATAATTAACGACTCCTATACTATTAGTGATATTAAAATCTCCAAATATCTTTGGTTTCCGAAGATCTAGTCCAACAATTACTGTCTTTTTATTGCTCAAAGCAAAAACAGAAGCAATATTAATAGAACAAAATGTTTTCCCTTCACCACTAATAGATGATGTTAACAATACTGTTTTTGCGCCTTCGATTCCTTGCTTTTTATATATAAATTGTAATCCAGAACGTAAACCTCTAAAGGCTTCAGCTATGGAAGATTTCGACTTATCAAGCACTGCTAGGTTTTCTCCTGTTCTATTTTTACCAATAATTCCTAATACAGGAATGGTAGATAATCGTTCAATATCTTTTACGGTTGTTACTTTAGTGTTGAAAAACACTTTTAAGAAAACAATTACAAAAGGAAGCATTAAACCAAATAATACAGCCATCATATAATTTAGCTGTGTATTTGGGCCTACTTTTCCCCCGCCTGTATCTTTAGCAGAATCTATGACCATCACATCACTCACATTGGCAGCTTTTACCAATCCTGCTTCACTCCTTTTTGCTAAAAACAAATTGTACGTTCCTTGACTAAGATTATAACGACGTTCAATTTTTAACAATTCTTGCTGCTCTTTAGGAAGCCTTTTTATTTCTCCTTCATATCTTCCTATTTTACTATTAATAGATCTTAATTCATGATCTAAAAGTCCTCTTGAAGATTTAATATTTTCTAACAATACTTCCTTAACAGCGTCAATTTGACGATCTATATCCTTAAAAACTGGAGCTCCTTCTTTAAAAGAATACTCCAAATTAGCACGTTCCTCTGCTAAGGCAATAATTTTACCAACACTAGCTACAATACTTCCTTCTGAAATTCCCGCAACAGATGGTGCCGGTATTTCACGATAATCATTTCTCGTTCTTAGATAGCTTTCAAGAACATGGTAATAGTTTAATTGCCGATCAATATCCTCTTTCTGAAGGTCTAAAGCTGTTAATTTTGTTTTAATTTCTTGCCCTTCCGACTCTAAATTAAAAATGTCATTTTTGTTCTTGAACTTATTTAATTCCTCTTCAACTCCTATTAATTCTTTAGATTTATCGGCCAAACTACTATCAATAAAACGGATGGTTTTTGTAGCGAATAAATTTTTTCGCTCTAACATATCTTCGCTTAAAACCTGAACAGAATTATTAAGATAATCAACAATTTTAGCCTTATTCTTATTAATCAAACTAAGTCTTAAAGCAGAGCCTCCTTTAGACTCAGGCTTAATTTTTATGCTCATAAACCTTTTTACAACCCCATCAAAATTCAAAAATCTAAAATAATAAATTCTATTGGGAGCTACCTGCATTTCTGGATTTGGTATGATAGTACCGTTAAAAAAAGTGGTTGATATTCTTTGTCCAATTTTATATTCTTTAGAGAACTCTTGTGCTTCAAAATATTTCGAAATTTTCTCTTTGGTATGGTAATTCTGAACGGTATAATTTCGGTCTTCTTCAAATAAGGTAGAAAGTGTAAATGTTACCGAATCTTTAAATTTTATTTGTAGTTGTTTTCCTAAAATCTGGCTTTTAGAAGTATCTATTTCAACAAAAAACGGAGTTTGTTTATAAGCATCAACTTGCTTGTATTTTCCATCTTTAAGATAGTCTATAAAAAATTGTAAACGATCTACCACCTTCTCATTATGCGATCGAGATTTTAAAGTAATTACTGCTGTATTTACTTTATCGGTAGTACCTCCCCAGTTAAAAGTCAAGCTAGTATTACTAGTAAAAAACGGATTCTGATCATCTTTAATAGAGATCATCGTGTCCATTCTATAAACTGGTAATTTTCTTACATTTATATAATATGCGATTCCAAATCCTATTGCCAATGAAATTAAAAACAAAGGCCAATAACTTAGTAATTTTACTATAAAACCTTTAAAGTCGAATGTGGAATGAATGTCATTTATTTCAAATTCTTCACCCATATTATAGTTTTACAAATAATAAAATAGTTGTCGTTGTTGCTGTTATCAAAGCAAGGATTGTAGTAAATGAACTCAAACCTGTGATTCCAAATCCAGAAGCTTTTTGAGGTAGAGGATTCACTAATATCAAATCATTTGGCTGAATATAATAATATGGAGAATTCATCGCTTCAATATCTGTTAAATCTATATGATGTACTTTTTGACCTAATGGATACTGCCTGATAATGATAACATTTTTTCGATCTCCTGTCACCTTTATATCACCATTATTTGCAATGGCTTCCATAATACTTACCTCATCACGATATAATATGGTAGAACCGGGTCTTCCTATTTCTCCATTAATAGTATATCTAATTCCTGCTAATTTTACGGTAACAAAAATATTAGCTTCTTCTTTAAAAAACTCTTTTAATAAACGTTCTTTAATTTTCTCTCTTACTTCCTCAACCGTATATCCTAATACTTGCATTTCTCCAAAGCTAGGAACGCGGATATTTCCGTGGAGATCTACTGCAAAACCTTCATAATATAACCGTTCTTCTCCCGTTGCATTTAAATCTGAATCATTCACCGGATTAAAAATACTTACTTCTTCCTGATCAATAGCCTTTACACGAATACTTAATAAGTCGTTCACTTGCAACCTATAAGGCTCCTGTACTTTACGAATCACCAACAAACTATCTACACGATCTTCGTTTTCTTGAAGATAGGTAAGTTGTTTTGTTGAAACACAAGAGGTGAAACTTATTGCTACAAATGCAAAAATTAACAGGAATGAATACTTCATAAAGTGTAGGTTAATAAAGCAAATATAGCTTAACCTTAGTAATAATAAAATATTTTCCCTTAATTAAAGGCTCGTGAAAATCATTTTAAAATAAATCCATCCTTTTAAGGCTAAGGCAAAGGAATTTATTTAATTTGCAAAAAATGAAATTGTGAATTACTTATCTGTTGAAAACATTTCGAAATCTTACGGCGAAAGGATTTTGTTTAAGAATATCTCCTTCGGAATTAATGAAGGACAAAAAATAGGTTTTGTTGCCAAAAACGGAACTGGAAAAACCTCTATTCTGAATATTGTTTCAGGTATTGATACTCCCGACACTGGAAATGTAGTTTCACGGAAGGGTTTAAAAATTTCATACCTTTCTCAAGAACCCAATTTGAATCCGGACTTTACAGTTGAAGAATCCATAAATGCTGCGGATAATTTTATTTTAAAGATTATTGCTGAATATGAAAAAGCCTTATTAAATCCTGAAGACACTGAAACATTCCAGAAAGCATTTGACGCAATGGAAGCAAATCAAGCTTGGGATTTTGAAACGGTTTACAAACAAATTCTTTCAAAACTAAAACTTGACGATCTACATCAAAAAGTTTCAACGATGAGTGGTGGTCAGAAGAAACGTTTGGCATTAGCAAATGCTTTATTGGCACAACCTCAACTTTTAATTTTAGATGAACCTACCAATCATTTGGATTTAGAAATGATCGAATGGTTAGAAGAATTTTTCGCCAAAGCCAATATCACCCTTTTCATGGTAACACACGATCGTTTTTTCTTAGAACGTGTTTGTAACGAAATTGTAGAATTAGATGAAGGTATTCTCTATGGTTACAAAGGAAATTACAGTTATTACCTTGAAAAAAGAGATGCTAGAATTGAAAATTTTGTTTCGGAAACAGCAAAAGCAAAACAACTTTATAAAAAGGAATTGGATTGGATGCGTCGCCAACCAAAAGCCAGAACGACCAAAAGTAAATCTCGAATAGATGATTTTTCTGAAATAAAAAGCAGAGCCCATCAACGAAGAAACGACCACGAGGTTCAGTTAGAACTGAATATGGAACGTTTAGGAACTAAGATTGTCGAATTACATTCAGTTTCTAAATCTTATGATGATAAAAAATTACTTGATAAATTTGAATATAACTTTCAAAAAGGAGATCGTGTCGGAATTATTGGTAAAAACGGAACAGGAAAATCTACTCTCTTAAATATGATTACCGGAAGTGTTTTTCCTGATGCTGGAAAAGTAGTGATAGGTGATACGGTAAAGTTTGGATATTATACCCAAGATGGAATTCATATAAAAGAAGGACAGAAAGTAATTGATGTAGTTAGAGAGTTTGGAGATTTTATTCCGCTTAAAAAAGGAAGACAAATTTCTGCTCAACAATTACTAGAACGATTTTTATTCGATCGTAAAAAGCAATACGATTTTGTAGATAAATTAAGTGGAGGAGAACGGAAACGTCTTTATTTATGTACGGTTCTAATTAAAAATCCAAATTTTTTAATATTGGATGAACCTACTAACGATTTGGATATTGTTACTTTAAATGTGTTAGAAAACTTCTTGTTAGATTTTCCTGGATGTTTAGTGGTAGTTTCTCACGATCGTTATTTTATGGATAAAATTGTAGATCATTTATTTGTATTTAGAGGTAATTGTGTGATTGATGATTTTCCTGGAAATTATTCAGATTTCAGATCCTATGAAGATAGTAAATCCGTTGAGAAAAAAGTAATCACTGAAGAAAACTCCACCACAAAAAGCAATTGGAAATCACAAGACAACAAAACCAAACTTAGTTATAACGAACAAAAAGAACACGCGAAATTAGAAAGAGAAGTTGCCAAACTCGAAAGAGATAAAGAAACATTAGAATCTAAATTCGCTACCGAAAATTGGGATACAGAAGAAATTGATATACAATCAAAAATG
>JASFZG010000173.1:0-6324 GCA_046055745.1 Flavobacteriaceae bacterium
TTACTTCAGATTGAAGTAGAAAATTATGAAAATGCAGTGATTTTTAGCAATCAAGGATTAGAAATATTTCCTGCACAACCGCTATTATATTTAATGAATGGTGTGGCAAATAATAAATTAAAAAATGCAGATGCTGCTATTGAAAGTTTAGAAATAGGTATGGATTATTTGTTTGATGACCCAAAAATGGAATACGATTTTTACCAGCAATTATCCTTTGCTTATACATTAAAAGGAGATAAAAAGAAAGCCAATTTATACGCTAAAAAGGCTTCGGAATTGTCAATTACCAATCTGAAAACCGATAATTAATAATGAAGTTTAAACTTTTAATATTATTTCCAATAGCAATGTTTTTTACTTCTTGTGGAGGAGGGAAAGCAATTATAGGCTCCGAAAAAGCGAATCCTTCTTTGTCTTCAAAAGAGATCATAAAAACTCACGAAGCAACCTTGCCAGATTTTAACACCATCGCTGCAAGAATGCATGTACTCTACGAGAATGGCGAAGACTTACAAAGTCTAACAGTAAGTTTACGAATGGAAAAAGACCAAAAGATATGGATCAAAGCTTCTCTTATTGGGATTACCTTGGCAAAATTATATATCACTCCTGAATCGGTAAGTTTTTACGAAACTATTTCAAACACTTACTTTGAAGGTGATTTTTCTTTATTAAGCAATTGGTTGGGAACTGAAATTGATTTTCAGAAAGCACAAGCAATTTTAATGGGACAATCTATTTTTGATTTAGATACCAAATATAAATCTGAAGTAATTACTAATAAATACAGATTACAACCCAAGCAGCAACCGAAAAATTTTATCCACTCATTATTAGTGAATCCAGATAATTTTAAAATTGATTATGAAACGCTATCACAGCCTTCAGACAATAGAATGTTTACTATAAATTACGGGCCTTATAATAAATTAAAAGGAGGTTTTTATCCTTCAGAAATAAAAATAGTAGCAACCCAAAAAGGGGAAGAAACCAAAATAGAGGTGAATTATAAAAAGATAGATTATAATGTTTCTATTCGTTTTCCGTTTACCATTCCGAAAGGTTACGAAGAAATTGAACTTGACTAAATGAATACATTCCGAACATATCTTCTATTAGTAGCATCATTTTTCATTCTGAATTCTGTAGAGGCACAAGTTGATAAGCAGCAAAAATTAGAAGAAAAAAGACAAGCTATTTTAAATGAAATTAGGCAGATTAACAGTCTTTTATTTGCTGCTCAAAAAGAAGAAAAATCGATAATAACACAAGTTGATAACCTGAATAGTAAAATTACTGCTCGTCAAAATTTAATTAGAGTAACCAATCAACAAGCCAATTACCTTTCTAGAGAAATCAATAATAATTTGGCAAAAATGGAGCATCTTCGAGCCGAATTAAAAGAGCTTAAGGAAGATTATGCGTCGATGATTACCAAATCGTATAAAAGTAAATCACAGCAAAATAGAATTATGTTTTTACTTTCTTCGGAAAGTTTTTTACAAGCCTATAAACGATTGCAGTATATGAAACAATATGCCAAGCATCGAAAGTTACAGGGCGAAAGTATCAAGGAAAAAACAGTTGTTTTACAAGAGTTAAATCAAGGGTTAATAGACGATAAGAAGAAAAAGCAAAGCTTAATTGAAGAAAATAAAGCTGCTAAAACCAAACTATCTAATGAGCTTCAAACTCAAAACGATTTAATCGCAACACTAAAAAAGGACGAAGGAAAGTATGCTAGTCAGATAAATAAAAAACAAAAAGAAGCTACCAAAATTGACAAAGAAATTGACAAGTTAATTAGAGAAGCGATAGCAGAAGCTAATAGAGTAAATGCAAAAAAGACAGGAACTAAAGTTACTTCTTCAGAAACATTTACTTTGTCACCTGAAGCAAAATTACTAGCAGCAGATTTTACTAAAAACAAAGGGAAATTACCTTGGCCAGTAAAAAATGGTGTAGTAGTAAAACGCTTCGGAAATACTCGCCATCCACAATTACCTAATGTAACCACTTATTGTAGCGGTGTTGAGATTGCCACCGGAAAAAGTGCTAAAGCAAGAGCAGTATTTAATGGAGTTGTATTAAATATTCAGAAAATAAAAGGCGCTAATAATGCGATATTTATTCAACATGGTAATTACATAACTGTCTATCAAAACATTAAAAATATTTTGGTAAAAAAGGGAGATAAAGTAACTACCAAACAAGAATTAGGTACTGTTTACACCAAGTCTAGTGGAAAAACAGTTTTGAAATTTTTAGTCTATCAAAACAAAACAAAAATGAATCCTGCTAGTTGGGTTTATAAGATGTAGGCTTAATTTTTAGCTACAACTCCCCCCTTCAGAATCCTTCACCCCAAATTTCTTTAATATATCTTCCATCAAACACCATTTGGTAAACGAAGATTGTACCAAATTAGCACCTACAAATATGGTGAACCATAGCCAATTGATGTTTACATACATTGCTAATAATGCACTAATTATTATAAAGGTTCCAGCAATAGCTTTAATAAATCTATTAATCATAATACTGTTTTTTAATTATTAACTGTTGCATTGATACAAGTCTTTTTTAAATGTGTTTTTCAATAGGTAACATTATCGCTCTTACCGGATTATTAGTTTCCAAATTGCTATTATATTCTTTGATGAGGTCAAAAAAGGTATTGATTTTTTCCTCCGTATTAAATGAAAATAATAGGATGGAATTAGTCGCTCCCTTGTTGGATGCAAACCAATTGGATCCTGTTAATATTGCAGGAATATTTTTGTAACCATCAATTCCAGATTCACTAAAATTATTGATTCCAGATTCTTTTAATAATTGAAGAATGTCATTGTGAAATTCTTCTACTGCGGTTATCATTACTAGTTTCATGTGTTTGTGTCTTTATTTTTCTCTGTGCAACTCTGTGTTTTCTCCGCGTATCTCTGTGAAACAATTATTACACTGAGATACGTAGAGAACACTGAGCCCCGCAGAGCTTACTTATAATTCTTTCTTTCAATTAAATAATATACCAATGGCACTACCAATAAAGTAAGTACGGTCGATACAATAGTTCCTCCCATTAACGAGATGGCTAATCCTTGGAAAATCGGATCAAATAATATAACAAAAGCTCCAATTACTACCGTTCCAGCCGTTAATAAAATAGGGGTAGTTCGCACTGCTCCAGCTTCGATTACTGCTTTTTTCAGTGGGATTCCTTCTGCTAAACGTAAGTTGATAAAGTCAATTAATAAGACCGAGTTTCTCACCATAATTCCAGCTAAGGCAATCATTCCGATAAACGAAGTTGCTGTAAAAAACGCATCCATCATCCAGTGCCCTAAAATAATTCCGATTAAGGAAAGTGGAATCGCCACCATCATCACCATCGGTGCTTTAAAACTCTGGAACCATCCTACAATTAGAATATAAATAAAGATAATTGCGACCATAAAAGCCATTCCTAAATCTCTAAATACTTCCAATGTAATTTGCCATTCTCCATCCCATTTTACGGTGTAATTATCTTCATAATCTGGTTGTGAAAGGTATAGTTCATCTAAGGTATATCCCGCAGGAAGTTTGATTTCTTTCAGTTTGTCGGTCATTCCTAAAATCGCATAAACGGGGCTTTCTAATTCGCCTGCCATATCAGCCGTTACATACACCACACGTTTTTGATTCTTTCTGAAAATATTCTTTTCACGAATAGTTTCCTTGACATCTACCAAATCACCAATCGTGATTAATGTTCCTTGTTTTGAAAGGATTTTCAGTTGTGAAATGTCACTAATGGAAGATTTTTCAGATTCATCTAAAGCTAAAATCAACCCTACTTGTTTGGCAGCATTTTCATCGTATAAATTGGTAATCGCTCTTTCTGAAAGCGCCATATTCATCGTATGAGCAATCTGCTGAGGTGTTACACCGTACAGAATAGATTTCTCTTTGTCGATGATGAATTTATATTCGATTTGATCTGCTTCCACCATCCAATCTACATCCACCACATCGTCGGTGTTTTTTAAGATATTCTGAAGCTGATTCGCAACATCAATTTGAGTTTCATAATCAGGTCCGTAAATTTCAGCCACAATAGTTGAAAGTACCGGAGGTCCTGGTGGAACTTCCACGAGTTTTACATTAGCATTGTACTTTGCTGCTATTTTCTGAATTTCTGGTCGTACAGAACTAGCTATCTCGTGACTTTGTGCTTTACGATCGTGTTTGTCTGTTAAGTTCACCTGGATATCTGCCATATAACTCCCTCCACGAAGGTCGTAATGACGTACTAAACCATTAAATGTAATTGGAGCCGAAGCACCTACATAACTTTGGTAATTTACCACTTCAGGTTGTTGTGCTAAGTATTGTGAAATCTCTTTAGCAACCACTGCGGTACGTTCCAAAGTGGTTCCTTCAGGCATATCAATTACTACTTGAAATTCATTTTTATTATCAAAAGGAAGCATTTTTACGGCAACCGAATTGTTAAAAAATAATCCCATTGTTGCAAATAACACGAAGAAAGTTCCTCCTAAAAACACCCATCTTACTTTAGGCTTTTCAATTAATGGCGATTCAAATTTATTATAGATTTTATAGATAAAAGTTTCCTCTAATTGTTTGTGTTCTTTCTTTTTCTTCGCTCCTTTTTTGTCTTTTTCACGAAGAAAAATAAATCCTAAATAAGGAGTAATCGTCAAAGCAACAAATAAAGAAAGTATCATTGCAATAGAAGCTCCAATTGGCATTGGCGCCATATAAGGCCCCATTAATCCCGATACAAAGGCCATTGGTAATACCGAAGCAATTACCGTAAAGGTTGCCAAAATCGTTGGATTTCCTACTTCATTAATTGCATATAAAGCTGCCTGTTTAAAGGGCAATCGTTTCATCTTGAAATGCCGGTGCATATTCTCGGCAATAATTATGGAGTCATCGACGACAATTCCTGTTACGAAAACCAATGCAAATAAGGTAATTCTGTTAAGCGTATAATCGAGTATATAGTAACTCAATAAAGTCAATGCAAAAGTAATTGGCACCGATAAAAACACCACTAATCCACCACGCCAACCCATCGCAAGCATTACCACAAGGGTAACTGCTAAGATAGAACCGAATAAATGTAAAAGTAATTCAGATACTTTTTGCGAAGCGGTTTCTCCGTAGTTTCTAGTTATTTCTACGTGAACGTCATCTGGAATTAAAGTCGTTTTTAAATGCTCCACTTTATCCAAAATAACACTGGATATTTTCATCGCATCTGCACCTTTTCTTTTCGCTACTGAAATAGTAACAGCAGGATATTCACCATTATATTCTGATGATTTTGCACTTGCTTGTCCGAAACCTAATGCTACATAATCTTTCGAGATTTCTGGCCCGTCTAATATGGTTGCAATTTGCTTCAGATAAATTGGTTGCCCTTGTTGAACAGCTACTACCAAGTTTTCTACATCTTCTACAGAACTTAAAAAGTCTCCGGTATTTACTAAAAATTCCGTGTCACTTTTATTAAAACTTCCCGAACTTAATTGTTGGTTGTTCGCTTTAATCATTTGCGAAATAGAAAGAAAATCCAACCCGCTTTCCGCCATTTTATCTTTATCTAAAACCACCCGAAGCTGACGATCACGCCCTCCAATTCGTTTGGTAATAGAAACATCGTTTACTTTTTCAATTTCATTAGACAGCTCTTGTGCTATTAAATTTAATTGATAATCGTCGTAATTTTCACTCCAAAGTGTTAATCCGAGTACAGGAACATCATCAATCGCACGAGTTTTTACCAATGGAAATGTTACCCCTTCCGGCATAATATCCATATGTTTATTAATCTCGTTGTATAATTTCACGAAGGAACGCTCAATGTCTTCGCCCACATAAAACTGTACGATGACCATTCCTTGTTCCTTCATAGAAGTAGAATACACGTATTCAACTCCCTTGATATTCGAGATTAATTTCTCTAAAGGTTTTACGACTCTCGACTCGACTTCTGAAGGGCTTGCTCCCGGATAACCTACAAATATATCTGCCATTGGCACATCGATTTGTGGTTCCTCTTCCCTCGGAATTAAAAATGAACTATAGACTCCAATAACCATAAACACGATCATTAGAAGTACTGTAAGCTTAGAGCCTATAAAACTCTTGGCTATTTTACCTGCTAATCCTTCTTTCATCTTTTAGTTATTTTATAGACACTTTAACGCCGTTATATAATTTTCCTTCAGCAGAAACAATGTATTCCTCTTCGGAATTTAATCCAGATAATACTTCTACTTGATCTCCGTATGTTTTTCCTAAACG
>JASFZG010000174.1:0-10385 GCA_046055745.1 Flavobacteriaceae bacterium
CAAGTCCTACACAACTAGCTCCTGTTGAATCCCCCAGGGTGGGAACACAGCAAGGGTAGACGGTCGTAGCAGTGTGATGTAGGTAGCTTGCCATTTTTTGTGCCCGAAATTTAAGATATTCATCATTGTTTTGTAATTCAAATGTTTCTGTCACGACCATTTACAAATCTCATTAATTATTTATCTTTGCTAACATGTCGAAAGTTGTTTTAATAACAGGAGGGTCTTCAGGAATTGGAAAAGCTATAGGTAATTTTCTTTTAGAAAAAGGATTTATAATATACGGTACCAGTAGAAATCCTGAAAAATTGGGTAGCGATTTTCCATTTACACTTCTTAAAATGGAAGTAACCGATCAAGCGTCTATTTCTGAAGCAGTTCAACAAATAATTAGCATTGAGAATAGGATAGATATTGTAATCAATAATGCTGGTGTTGGTATTACAGGCCCTTTAGAAGAAACGCCTTATGATGAGATTAGAAATGCATTCGATATTAATTTTCACGGACCTATTAATGTAATAAAAGCAGTTCTTCCTCAAATGCGGACTCAAAGAAGTGGTTTAATTATCAATATTACATCCATAGCAGCTTATATGGGCTTGCCTTATCGAGGTGTATATTCAGCAACAAAAGCAGCTTTAGAAATTACTGCCGAAACTATTAGGATGGAAGTGAAACAATTTGGGATAAAAATGACCAACATTGCACCTGGAGATTTTGCAACCAATATTGCAGCAGGAAGATATCATGCTCCCGTTTTAGAAAACTCTCCATATAAAGATGTTTATGGGGATACCCTAAAAATGATGAACGATCATGTGGATCAAGGAGAAGACCCTAAGTTATTAGCACAGTTTGTTTATAATGTAATTAACGAAACGAGTCCTAAAGTTCGTTATAAAGTAGGAAGCTTAATGCAGAAATTTTCTATTGTTTTAAAAAGAATTCTACCAAGTAAATGGTACGAAAAAATGTTGATGAAACATTTTGATATCAACTAGTTCGTCTTATTAACATTTATTACTAGTAACTTTTTATCATTAAAGTTTCCTCAACTTTATTACTTATGTATTTTTGCCAAAAATTAATCTGAATATTTTCATCTAATAAATTAATCCTATGAAATTTTTTGTCGATACTGCAAACTTAGATCAAATCCGTGAAGCCCAAAACTTGGGAGTTTTAGACGGTGTAACTACCAATCCTTCGTTAATGGCGAAAGAAGGAATTACAGGTCACGATAATATTTTAAAACACTATGTGGATATTTGTAATATCGTAGATGGTGATGTTTCTGCTGAAGTAATTGCTACCGATTTTGATGGTATGGTAAAAGAAGGAGAAGCACTTGCCGAATTACACGAACAAATTGTTGTTAAACTACCAATGATTAAAGACGGTATAAAAGCAGCAAAATACTTTAGCGATAAAGGAATTAGAACTAATGTAACTTTAGTTTTTTCTGCAGGACAAGCATTATTAGCTGCTAAAGCTGGAGCTACTTATGTTTCTCCATTTATTGGTAGATTGGACGATATATCTACAGATGGATTGGTGTTAATTGCTGAAATACGTCAGATTTATGATAACTTTGGATTTGAAACTCAAATTCTTGCAGCTTCGGTTAGGCACACAATGCATATTATAGATTGTGCTAAAATTGGTGCCGATGTGATTACAGGACCTTTATCTTCTATTGAAGGTTTATTAAAACATCCACTTACCGATATTGGATTGGCTAAATTTTTAGAAGATTACAAGAAAGGAAATTAATTTTACTGGTTTAAATAACCTAGTAAAACCGCTTCCATATTTATATTAAACAAATTGGTGCTACCATTTATGATAGTGCCTTTTTCGTCTACAATAATTGCTTTATTTACGGTATAGATAACTAATTCTTTTTCTGCTTTCGAAAGGTTTTCGAATTGATATTCAGCCTCTTTTTTATAAGAATATTTCTTAATAATCTTTAACCAATTTGCATTATTAACATCTGTATTAATACCTATAAAATCATATTCTGGGAATTTTGAATTTAATTCAGAAACTCTATAATGTATGTTTTTGTAGTGACTTACCGAATTACTTGACCATAAATAAATAACGGTTGGGTTTTTAATAATACTACGCAAATCTTTTAATGTATTGTCGGTTGTAACCAAAAGCAAGTTCGAAATATTATTTCCAGGGGTTAATTTCATGGAAGCTTCCGCCAATTTATTAATCTCATCTTGATGTTTTTTATTGGAATTGACTTTTAAAAATAATGCTAATATTTTTTCTTGCATTTCCTTTTCATTACAACTAAGTAAATATTTACCTGTAATATTTCTAACCATACTATTCTTTAAAGAATCGTTGGTTATGATTTCAGCTATTAATTCAATTTTATGATAATTGTGGTCAAATGAATTTCTATTTGAATAACTTAAGTTTTCATTTTCACTTAAAGCAATATTATCAAAATATCTAAATAAAAAGCGATAATAAGGAAAATAGGAACGGAGAGATTCACTACCAAAATCTATATCATTTCGGTATGAATAGAAACTTTCTGGGATTTCAAAATAATTGTTAGACCCTTTTTTTCTTTCATTTGCAGTGATGTAAATTTCTTTTTTAGAGTAATAATCGTAGTTAATACTCGCATTTGCTATTTCTTTAAAAGTTTTATTCGGGTTTTGTTTTGTTACAAAATCTATATAGATTCTTGTTCTTACTAATTTTAGTGAGTCCAATGCTTTTTCAAACTCAATAGGTGATAATTTATAGAGCGCAGGCATTAAATCAATTTCTGTTTCATTATGAAGAAACATATCCATTAAGAAATTGTTTTGTTCTGCTCCAACCCCTGTGTATGAAAGTGATTCGTCAAAATCAATGGTATTTACTCGTAACATTAAACTATCGGAAGGTTCTAAGTAAAAAACTTGATATTCTTTATGACTAAAAGAATAAAGACCTGCTTTAATATTTTTTGCTTTAAATAGAAAATGATTGTTTTCATCTAATTTTATACTATCTAAAAACTGTTCGCCTTTATAAAAAACAACGTAATCTCCTTTCGGATTTACAATTTCACCACCAACATAAGTAATTGAATTTCCGTCTTTTTCTTTGTTGTTACAAGAAGAAACGAGCAGTAAAACAGTAATAATTAAAAGTAGTTTTTTAATCATATTGGAACGATTATTCATAAAACAAAAGTAAAACCTCCCTTTCTTGTTTCTGTTAATTCCGAGTTAAAAGAAATTAAAATATATCTAATGCGTTTATTTGCTTGAAATAGTTACTTTTGCGCAAAATTTTTATAAAGGAAATAGACTATGCTTTCAGTTTCAAATTTATCGGTTCAGTTTGGTAAACGCATCTTATTTGATGAGGTAAATACACAGTTCGTTCAAGGAAATTGCTACGGAATTATTGGCGCCAACGGTTCAGGGAAATCTACATTTTTAAAGATAATTTCTGGGAAACAAGATCCAACTTCTGGGAATGTTCATTTAGAACCAGGAAAAAGAATGTCTGTATTAGAGCAGAACCACAATGCTTTTGATGAGTTTATGGTGTTGGAAACAGTGGTGATGGGGAATAAAGATTTGTTTAAAGTGAAATCTGAAATAGACAAGCTTTATGAAAATTATACCGATGAAAATGCAGAGAAAATAGGGGAGCTTCAAATTATTTTTGAAGAAATGAATGGTTGGAATGCAGACAGTGATGCTGCAACTATGCTTTCAAATTTAGGAATTGAACAAAAGCATCATTTTACTTTAATGGCAGATTTAGATGGTAAACAAAAAGTACGTGTGCTTTTGGCACAAGCGCTTTTCGGAAAACCAGATTTGTTAATTATGGATGAGCCTACCAACGATCTGGATTATGAAACCATCGCTTGGTTGGAAAATTTCTTAGCAAATTATGATAGCTGTGTAATTGTGGTTTCTCACGATAGACACTTTTTAGATTCAGTTTGTACACATATTAGTGATATTGACTTCGGGAAAATAAATCATTTTAGTGGTAATTACACTTTTTGGTATGAAAGTAGCCAATTAGCAGCAAGACAAAGAGCACAGCAAAATAAGAAAGCAGAAGATAAAAAGAAAGAATTGGAAGAATTTATTCGTCGTTTTTCTGCGAATGTTGCAAAGTCAAAACAAGCAACTTCTCGTAAAAAAATGATTGAGAAATTGAATGTTTCAGAAATAAAACCATCTAGTAGAAGATATCCAGCTATTATTTTTACAACGGAACGTGAAGCTGGAGACCAGATATTAAATGTTGAAAATTTATCTGCTACCTTAGATGGTGATGTGCTATTTAAAAATATAGATGTAAATCTTGCAAAGGGAGATAAAGTAATTTTATTCTCAAAAGATTCGCGTGCAACCACTGCTTTTTATGAAATATTAAACGGAAACCTTCAACAAGACGGAGGAGAATACCATTGGGGAGTAACCACTTCACAAAGTTATTTACCTTTAGATAATCACAAGTTTTTTGAAACCAAAGTAAGTTTGGTAGATTGGCTTAGACAATGGGCTAAAACAGAAGAAGAGCGTGAAGAAGTATTTATTCGAGGCTTTTTAGGTAAAATGTTATTTAGTGGAGAAGAGGCTTTAAAATCTTGCGATGTACTTTCGGGAGGTGAAAAAGTTCGTTGTATGTTAAGTAGAATGATGATGATTCGTGCGAATGTTTTAAAATTAGATGAGCCTACCAATCACTTAGATTTAGAGTCGATTACTGCTTTTAATAATACACTTAAAAACTTTAAAGGAACCGTACTTTTAACAACACACGATCACGAGTTTGCACAAACCATTGGTACGAGAGTAATTGAACTTACTCCCAACGGCGTGATAGATCGTTATATGACCTTTGAAGAATATATGAGCAATCCTAAGATAAAAGAATTGCGAGATAAAATGTATTCGTAAGGATTATCTTTCTATACTTTTAAGAAAATTATCAATTACGGATTTCGCAATTTCTAATTCTTCATTTCGAATAAACATTCTAATTTGCCCAGGAACACCAGCTGCGAATCCACTTAGAATTCCGCTTTGGTGGTCATCACGAATAATAGGAGTGATGTCTATTTCGCTTAAACTATTAATTAATGGTTGTGCTACAATGGCTGAGCCAGTAAAGATACGAGTGGTTTTTTCATCTTTATTCATAATAATATGGTGTTAAAGTGAAAACTAAAGGTAGCGATTTTACTTCAGAAAAGCAATAATTTTAGGTCTTAATATACTTTCTTAAATCTGAATTTAGAATAGCAGTCATTTCTTGTTCATTGCCTAGACTGGTTTCCGTAAATACAAATCCGAAAACAGGGTCTTTTTTAATATCGAGTTCTCTTATTTCTAGTACATTTTCTAGATCGTTTTGAAGCAATTCAAAATCAAATGAAGAAATTTCTGAAGCCTCTATACCAGAATTGTTATTCAAAATAATGATACTATAAATTTTATCTTTTCTGGTCTTGAATATCTCATCCCAATTTGGTTTTTTGCCTTTCAGGAAATATTCATAAGAATTAATTCCATAAGCATGCCAAGTTAAATCTGCCGTGGTACACCAACCTCCAAATCGCAATGGATTTACTTCAATAGGAACAATTTTTCCATTGGAATCTATCCTGATTTCTATATGTAACGGAAAGTTTTTTAAGGCTACTTTCTTTCCAATCGGGATTAAAAACTCTTCAATAGCTGTTTTATATTTTTGAATAATATTTTTTGAAGTGTAATAAACTCGGTCACTAACATCGGTGCCTGATGAAAATTTATGATGAAGTATACTTAAAACGACTACATTTTCGTCATTATCAAAATAACAATCAATGGCAAACTCTTCCCCTTCAATATATTCTTCAATAATAAAAGTGGATGCGTTCATCACATCATTAGGATAGATGCTTTGAAGATTTTTGATGTTTAATTCTTTTTTTGCATTCTTCCAATCGCTTGCATTATGAATAATATGCACTCCTATGCTAAAAAACCCAATGGCAGGTTTAATTACAAACGGAAAACTAATCTCCTCCAAACTCAAATCTTGAATTTCATCTAATTGCACCGTTCTAAAAAAGAAATCAGGATAGGTGTCTTTTATTAATTTTCTAAAAGCAAATTTATCTTTGAATAACTGAATTTGTTTAGGAAGTTGAGTCGGTTTTAGATGTTCAAAAACCCAAGAAATTGCATTTTCAGAGTTGGTGTACACCAATGAATTTGGGTTTTCAATAATTTTTGCAGCAGCATTTTTTTCTGAAACCCAGTTTAAAGAATCGTCAGTAACTAATTCTTTAGCTTGTTGGGTTGCAACAATTTCGAAGTTATTTTCTTTAATAGTATTAACTAAAAATTCGGAAACAAAGGGATTATCTAAGAGTATCATCTATTCTTTTAAAGGTTCATCTACACTAATATCATTATACAAAAATAAGGAATAGAACAATTTATTAATGTTCCATTCCTTATTATTTAAGATGAAAAGACTCTTCTTACTATTAAAGTATTGAGTTATTTTTTAATTACTTTAATAGCATATAGATTGTTAGTCTCTTTTTTGATAATATTTATTAAATAAATACCAGTATTGTATGTTTCTAAGTCGATAAAATTTGTCTCAATAGCTCCATTTTGGATTAACTGACCAGACACGGAATAAATACTATAATTTGAATTTTGAAATTCAAGGGGTACTATTATCTTGTTCTTAGTTGGGTTTGGGTAAAAAGCAAATTCTAGTTCATCTGAACCTGGTAAACCTAAGTTTGAATCGTATTCAAACCTCCCCATGTCTGGTGCTAGATCTAAAAAGTTATCGTTAATACCTGGAATTAAAACACCATTGTCTATGGCTGGGCTATCAGAATTTAAGTGAAAATTGCCTAAAGCAAAATCAACAAATTGCGGGTTTCCTTTTTTACAATTTTGACAAAGGTTTAAGGCAGTATAGTATTCGATGATTGTTTCATACTCAATTCCATCAAAAAGCACTACATAATTACTGTCTGTAGCAAACATTAAGTCGTTGTCATGTTCTAAAACTAAGTCTGCGGTATTATCTAACCAATGATAAAAACCCCATTCTGTACCTTGCCAAATATTATTTTTAATTGTTAGTTTTTGCCAATTTGAATCATTTGTAATACTAATAGCAGCTTGATTTAACTCGGATGATGTACTTGTGTTGTGATAGATAAATATTTCTCCAGATCGTTCGCCATCATAACTAAACTTTACGGCAGTTGTATCCCAATCAAGGCTTGCAACATTATTAAGATTTTCTATGGTATTGCGAATTATATATACAGGGCCAGCAATTGCGGGAGCAACAGAAACACCAGCTAAAAGGTTTTTAAATTCATTTTTAGCAATTCTAATATTGCAAGAAAAACCATCAACTTCAACGCCATCGTCAGATAAGTTGCTAAAAGTGTTTTCTATCACTTCAGAATTTGTTGGGTAGCTGGTAATATCTTCTTCACTACCAACTATTTTAACACCATCAAACATTTCATGAACATTGTTTTTATAAAATATGATTCCTCTTCCGGAGTAACCATCATTCGTGATATAAAGTGCGCCTCTTTCAAGCCACCATTGGTATTCTTTAACAAATTCCCATTCAAATACATTAACTCCTTGATCCGAAAATTCGTTATTCATAACCACTAAATCTTCCACATAGCCTTCTAGTCTTACAGCTGTTTCCGTGTTTTCAAAAACACTATTCACAACCCATAAATCAATACTACTATCGCTTATTAAAATGGAAGCAGAATGTTCTTCAGAATTAAAATTCACAAACTTTAGGTTGTCTATAATAATATTTGATGATTCGAATATTTCAAATCCAAAATGATTTGTTGATAGTGAAATTGTATGTCCATTTGGAGCTGTATCTCCTGGAAAACGAACATAAACTTTGTTGGAAGCCGTGTCATTATAAAAGCCTCCATCTGTATTGTATGGCAATGTTGATAGTTGCGCAAGCTCATCATATCTCCACATTCTATTGCCATCAAAGCCAATATAATATGTTCCGCCAGTGACGCTAGCGCTATAGATATTGTTGCCTTCATTAGTCCATGAACTCGGGTCATTATAGGTATTATCTGTACCTGTTAATGTTACTTGTTCGTTTATAGCAGATCTGATAGTAATTGGTGAATTTTCGGGAGGGTTGATATATGCAATCGTGGTTTGGTCGTGATAAACACCTTGATGAATAATAATAGTGTTTCCAAAGGCAACTTCGTCTACAGCTTTCTGGATCGTAAGATAAGGGTTGCCAATTGTTCCGTTTCCTGTGGTGTCGTTTCCATTGACAGAAACGTGTATTTCGGTACTTCCAGATACTGGAACTATTTCACTTCTAGTTGCGATGGAAGCAGACTGTACAGGGTTTGTTGCTCCTCCTGGATCTGATAATGTAACTCTAACTTCTACAGATGTTAATGGAGGTACATCGAAAACAGTACCAACAAAGCTACTATCGAATACTCTTGACATTGAGTGAACAGGTTGAAAACCAGTACCATTAATATTTGCTTCTAATGTAGCTGTCGCATTTTGGTCGGTGTCTCCTGTGAAATTTACTTGAACTCCAATATTATGGAATGTGGCATGAACATTAATATCTAAGCCTGTTATTCCATTTTGGGCTGATAGTATTAATGATGAAAATGTGATTAGGGTTGTTAATAATAATTTTTTCATATATTTTTTTTAAGGGTTAGTGTGGGGTTCCTTTTTGTTGAAATATTAAACGGGAGGCGTATTAAATTATTTTATGTGGAATAAAAAAAAGAAAGAGTTGGTTTTTATTTTTAGGAGTTGTCTCATCCTAAAATACGGTTACAAGTAAAATTAAATTTATAGAATTATTGAGTGTTTTAAGTCTAAAGGTAAGAGTGATCTTATTTTATAATACCATTTAATTGTAATTTTTTTAGTGAGTACCCTTTTCTTATCCGCTTTGTTTGTATGTTGTTTTTATGATCGATTATTAAACTAAGATATTGGTGTATCATCTTTTAAGGATAGGGACGTGACATAAAAAAAGAGGCAACTCTTTTGAATTGCCTCTTATAAACTCAACTAATTTCTATAAAACCTCTAACATGTTTAGAGAATTATAGGCTCCATTGTTCAATGTGTATTGCACTCCATTTATTTCTTGGTAAAATGCTATTTCCAATAAATAAAATGAATTTGCAAGCGCTATAGGAACTGCCACTGGAGTTAATGTAACCGTATTCGCAATTAAATTTAAAGGCAAATTGGTTACAGGACTTAACTGTAAGTTTTTAGTTGCAGTACTAAAGTCCATTGCTAGAAAACCAGCCCTAAAACTTACATGAGTAGCACCTTGAGGAGTTGATAATTCTTTACCAGGCACTAAATCTGTAATCACTACTTCACCAGTTGCGGTGTCTAAGGTGTGTTCGGATAATAATACCGTGCCTATTGGGGCATTGGCATTAAAATCGAATTCCTTTAAAAATGCTCTTCCTTGTGGGGTTGTTAAGCCTACAGAAACTTGACGTTGCCCTCTTGTTGAGGTTAGATCGGCATTTTTAATCTGACTCATTACCTTTGTGAGTCGAGCTGTTACACTATTGTCTTTGGAATTGCTTAAGAGCTCCAAAATTGCTCTTCTAAGAATTTTCCCTGAGGTAGCACTGTGTCCGAATTCTTTTCCGTTTTCACGGGTTCGAGCAAATGCTGGATCGTTGTTAATTCTTTTTTTACTTACTCCGCCTTTTTTGCGAACTAAGTATCCGTCTTTACTTTTGTAAAAAGTAATGTCATCGAGTGTTCCCTCGATTTTTAGAAAGCTTGACTGTTTAGCCATGGTTTTATAATTTAAAATTAAAAAAAATATTTTGTTAGTTTCAATTCTCATTTTTATTTAAAGTATATGCATCTACTTTTTAAATAAAAACAAGTGTTTTCATTCTAACAGTGCAAATGTAGAGTGTGTTGTAAACCCTTGCAAATACTGGTGTCCGGTATGGTAGCTTATGATTGTATTAGCTCAAATTAACCATGTTTGCGCTTATTGGAGCATTTTGGCTGTTTTGGCTGTTTTTACTCTTGGATTTCTGAATGTTTTTTTGTAGTGGCTCTGTATTGCCTGTATGGAATCCATACAGTATCCATACAGTATCCATACACTATCTATACACTATCCGTACTTTATCTGTATTTGTTTAAAGATGTTGAATTGTTTATGTTTAAAGGTGTTTAAGTGTTTATTTGTTGAATTGTTTATGAAAGGGTTTGCTTGTTCGTTGGAGGTTGTTTTGAGGGGTTGCCGCGCTTTGCTTGGAATGATGTGATTAAAGATTGAGG
>JASFZG010000175.1:0-4489 GCA_046055745.1 Flavobacteriaceae bacterium
GCTTGGTTTTTTGTAGTCATTTTTATATTAATGAGTGGTCTTTTCACTCCTATTGAAAGTATGCCAGAATGGGCACAACAATTAACCGAATTAAATCCAATTAAGTATTTTGTAGAAGTAATGCGAATGGTGATGTTAAAAGGAGCTTCGTTACCAGATATTCTCCCGCAGTTATTAAAAACGACAGCTTATGCAATTATTATGAATGGATTAGCAGTTTGGAGTTATAAAAAGACTTCGTAATCTTAAAAGTATATTTATTAAAAATTTGAGTCACCCTAAAAAAAGTTAACAATTTTCATGAAATTAAATTAGAGCCTATGAGTTATTTACTCATAAGTTTTTTCATGTAAAAAGTTAGAGGCTCCCATATCTAAACTCAAATGATTCTTTTATTAGTTTCAACACCTCTTGATTTTTGTTGATTTATTTCTAGAGCAGGGCAAATTATTAATCTATGAGGCTGACTAAAATATAAAATAAAAAGGAAGCTTCTTATTCTCTGATCTATATTCAATATATAAAATTAAGTTAAATTATTACTTTGTTATGCATAGTACTGTAACAAAATTGTTTTATTCTCGTCTATATAGTAGAAACAAAAAATAAATTAATCAAAAAACAAACAATCATGAGAACCTTAAACACAAATCAAATTACAGAGAAAGTAAGTTCAACCAGATCTTTTATTTGGAATTCTAAAAGAAGATTTAGAAAGTAAGCAAAAGTATTAATCAAACTAATTATGAAAACTGCCAAACACCTTCAAAACCCATTCTCTAGAGTTTATAAAAAACAAGGAAAACTTACCCATTATTTAGAAAGCTTTTATAATAATGCCGGAATATTATATGTAGAATGCAAACACGTTCCTTATAGTTACTGTTATTGAATTAACCAACCTTGAAAGCAGGTTTAAAATAAATTAAATCTGTTTTCTATAGTAAGATCAAAAAAAGCTTGGATTAATATCCAAGCTTTTTTAATATAACAATTTTATAATTTTCTACTAGTTATTTTCCATTTGTTCAAGACGTTCTTTCATAAGCTTTGATTCAGCTTCCATTCCAACTTGACTATAGATGTTTTTTAATGTTCTAATCAATTCTACATTATTCTTTCTTAAATCGGAAGCTCTTTTTAGATATGGTATAGCTTCAAGATAAATCCCATTCTTTACTTCCTTTAATTCATCATAACGATCATAATCAGCACTTGAAGTTCCTAATCCATTCATTTCTTCAATAACTGGTCCTTCCTTTGATAAAATTAAACTAGAAGTATTAATAAGTGCTTCTGCATAATCTGGCTTTAATTCTAAAGCTTTTTCATAGTACTTTAAAGCTTCATCAATTTCTCCATTTTTGGTACTACTAACACCAAGATTATAATATAACTCTGCATTAGTTGGATCTGAAGCAATGATTTCTTCCATAATAGTTTTATACTTATTCATATCACCAAATTTATAGGCCATATCTGCATCAGCTCTCATCAATGAAGTATCATTTGGGTTTTCTTTACGAGCTTCCTGCATCATCTCTGTTGCTTTTTCATTATCGCCAAGACTTATATATATTAAGGTAATATTTCTAAGTATCTCCCCTTTATCAGAAGTAGACATTCTTTCTTTAGGATTTGTATACATTTTTGTAAGTAACTTAGTATTTCTGTCTTCTTCACTTCCAAAAACAACAACTTCATTAGTTGCAATATCAGTTGCAATATATTCTTTTTGTATACCCGTATAACCAAGTTCTAATAATTCTTTATAATATTTTAAAGCATTATCATATTCTTTTGCATTTACTGCATTTCCTGCCGCAAAATACAAATCTGAAGTATCTTTTTTACTAACCTTATAACTGGTATAAAGCTTTTTAGATGCTTTGCTGTAATTTTTTGCATTTTGATCAACAATTGCGCTATTTACAAGTTTAACTCTAATATTTTGAATCCCATTTTTAGCATCTACTGCATACTTGCCTTTTGGGACATAACTATTAACTTTAGCAAAAGATTCTGCTGATTCTATTAGTTTTTCAAAATCATTATTTCCAGAATCTCCTAAATACGCTTCACCTTTAGCTAAATAGTATTGAACTTTTAAATCAATATCTGCATTATCTATAAGATTTTCTACTTGTTTTAAAGTTGTGATAGCCTCTGAAAAATTTCCAGATTTAATACTTTTTTGAGCTTTTTTCACTTCTTTTTTCTGTCCAAAAGTTATTGCTGAAATCATTAAAAGTCCAGCTATTAAAATTTGTTTTTTCATTGTAATATATTTAATTGTAATTATTTGAATTTATTCTTCTTCACTACTTGCTCCTGAAGCAGTGTCATCTGTTTGATTTTCAGCATTCTCAGCACCTTCAGTAACAATAATATTTCCATCTTCATCTAATTCTACCTCGTCATCATCGTGCATCACTTTAGCAACAGCAGCAATTGCATCACCGTCTCTTACCTTAATAAGTCGAACCCCTTGTGTTGCTCTTCCCATTACACGTAATCCTGAAACCGCTAAACGTATCGCAATCCCTGATTTATTGATAATCATTAAATCATCATGATCGGTTACATTTTTAATGGCCACTAAATTACCAGTTTTTTCGGTAACACTAATAGTTTTTACACCTTTTCCTCCACGATTAGTAATTCTATAATCTTCTAAGCTAGAACGTTTTCCATAGCCATTTTCTGAAACTACCAATACATCAGTTTCAGAATCATTAATGGTAATCATACCAATCACTTCATCGGTATCATTGTTTAAACGAATTCCTCTAACTCCCGAAGCATTACGACCCATAGAACGAGTTTTCTCTTCCTCAAAACGAATTGCTTTTCCAGAGCGAATCGCCAACATTACTTGACTATCGCCTGTCGTTAATTTTGCTTCTAGTAATTCATCACCTTCCTTAATAGTAATCGCGTTGATACCATTAGTTCTTGGTCTAGAATATTGCTCTAAAGGCGTTTTCTTAACCTGACCTTTTTTGGTCGCCATAATCACATAATGACTATTGATGTACTCTTCATCTTTAAGATCTTGTGTACAAATAAATGCTTTCACCTTATCTTCTAAGCCTATATTAATCAAGTTCTGAATTGCTCTCCCTTTTGATGTTCTACTTCCTTCCGGAATTTCAAATACACGCATCCAGAAGCATTTTCCAGTTTGTGTAAAGAACAACATATATTGGTGATTGGTACCTACAAATAAATGTTCTAAGAAATCTTCATTTCTGGTGGATGTCGCTTTTGCTCCAACGCCTCCTCTATTTTGTTTTTTATATTCAGAAAGTGAAGTACGCTTAATATAACCCGCATGTGAAATAGTAATTACTACTTTTTCATCAGGAATTAAATCGGTAATACTAACGTCTCCTCCAGCATATTCAATTACCGAACGTCTTTCATCACCATATTTAGCTCTAATTTCTTCAAGCTCTTCCTTAATAATACTCATTCTAAGTTCTTCACTTGCAAGAATATCTCTATAACCTTGAATGGTTTTCATTAACTCTTCATATTCAGAACGTAATTTGTCTTGCTCTAAACCAGTAAGCTGACGCAGACGCATTTCTACGATGGCTTTGGCTTGTATTTCTGAAAGTTCAAAAGCTTCAATTAACTTTGCTCTAGCTTCATCTGCATTATTCGATGCACGAATCAATCGAATTACTTCATCGATATTATCGGAAGCAATAATTAATCCTTCTAAAATATGAGCGCGTTCTTCTGCTTTTTTAAGTAAGTATTCGGTACGACGAACCACCACTTCATGACGGTGCTCAACGAAATAATGAATTAATTCTTTAAGGTTTAATAATTGTGGTCTTCCTTTTACCAAACAGATGTTGTTAACACTAAAACTCGACTGAAGTGCCGTGTATTTGTACAACATATTCAATACGATATTAGGAATTGCATCACGTTTTAAAATATAAACGATACGCATTCCTTTTCTATCGGATTCATCACGGATATTTGAAATCCCTTCAATTTTCTTATCATTAACAAGATCGGCAGTTTTCTTAATCATATCTGCCTTGTTCACTTGATAAGGAACTTCACTAACGATAATACATTCTCTTCCGTTTACTTCTTCAAAAGAAGTTTTTGCGCGCATTACAATTTTTCCTCTTCCGGTATGAAAAGCATCTTTTACACCTTCATAACCATAGATAGTTCCTCCTGTTGGAAAATCGGGCGCTTTTATGTGTTGCATCAATCCATCGATATCAATATCGTTGTCTTCGATATATGCAATGGTACCGTCAATTACTTCAGTTAAATTATGAGGAGGCATATTAGTTGCCATCCCTACCGCAATTCCTGAAGCACCATTAATCAATAATCCTGGAACACGCGTTGGTAAAACTGTAGGTTCTTTTAAAGTATCATCAAAGTTTAATTGATGATCTACTGTATCTTTATCGATATCTGCCAACATGTCTTCAGAAATCTTCTGCATTCTCGC
>JASFZG010000176.1:0-12249 GCA_046055745.1 Flavobacteriaceae bacterium
AAATTGTTATGTTTTAAA
This sequence comes from Flavobacteriaceae bacterium, assembly GCA_046055745.1. GTDB lineage: Bacteria > Bacteroidota > Bacteroidia > Flavobacteriales > Flavobacteriaceae > Marifrigoribacter. The sequence continues at coordinate 19 of JASFZG010000176.1, forward strand.
ATCTAATTCTCTTAATTAAAATCATCATAAGTGTGCAGTGCTTTCAAAGTTTCTTCGTAAAACAATATAGCGGAAATCAAGTTACTCTTATCTGAGTATGGAAGTACAATTTTTTGAAACTCTATAGTGTTTTCAAAATAGGTGGTCGTTGCATCAATGTTATCTTCTAAGGCATTACGGTTTTCTTTGGTATCTGGAATCCCCAAAGAACTCATAGTGATACCAGGTTTGGTTGCAAATGCAATATTTGGTAGAATCTTGATAATAACCTCAATACGTCTATTGTATAAAGCCAGTAGTTTACCTTTTTGCATATTTTCAAGTTCATCACGATCATGATATTTTTTAATTGCAACGTCTCCAGAAATTATAAATGGTTGTTCTCCTTTTTTTTGAGCAATAGAAAATGTAGTAATTAATAATAGTGCAATTGTAAGTAGGTTTATTTTAGAATTTAAAGTCATAACAACAAGATTATAGATTTGAGGGCAATAAGCCTTTAGCCGTCAATTTTACAATTAAATCTGATTAAATGCAAATTTCATCGACTATATTCCTGTTTTATCACTAATAGTTCTCTATTAATTCATTATTGAATCCTTATTATTTTATAGTATTCAATAATATAACTAAAAAACCCCACATAAAGCAGGGTTTTTAAAATTCTAAAATAATTCAGAATAAAATATTATTTATTAGCAGCGTATCTTTTAGCTACTTCCTCCCAATTAATTACATTAAAAAATGCATTTACATAATCCGGTCTTCTGTTTTGGTAATTTAGGTAGTATGCGTGTTCCCAAACATCCAATCCTAAAACTGGAGTTCCGCTACAATCTACATCTGGCATTAATGGGTTATCTTGGTTTGGAGTAGAACAAACTTCTACTTTTCCACCTTTATGAACACAAAGCCAAGCCCAACCCGATCCAAATCGTGTTTTTGCAGCTCCAGAAAAAGCATCTTTAAATGCTTCAAAGCTTCCAAAGGCATCATTAATAGCATTTGCTATTTCTCCTGCAGGTTCTCCTCCACCGTTTGGTGACATTACTTCCCAAAAAAGGCTATGGTTATAAAATCCGCCACCATTATTTCTAACAGCACCGTTGTTCATATCTAAGTTTTGTAAAATATCTTCTATTGATTTTCCTTCTAAATCGGTTCCTTCAATGGCTCCGTTAAGGTTATTTGTGTATCCTTGGTGATGTTTCCCATGGTGAATTTCCATCGTACGTGCATCAATATGTGGCTCTAATGCATCAAAAGCATATGGTAAAGCTGGCAATGTAAATGACATAATTATATATTTTATTGATTATTAATTTTGTTTTTCAAAAGTACATAAATATAGGTATAAAAATTAATTCACAATTATTTCATTCTTATAGCATCATAGATTATTCTAATATGATAAACAAAAACACTTCAAAATATTTATCTTAGCGGAAAGCTTTTTTCTTGAAAACAATCTCCCAATTTTCGATTTATGATGCCGCTGCCGGAAGTGGAAAAACCTTTACTTTGGTGAAAGAATACCTGAAGATTATTCTGAAAGCAAAACAAGTTGGCTATTATAAATACATTCTCGCTATTACGTTTACTAATAAAGCAGTGGCGGAAATGAAACAACGAATTATCGACAATCTCATTTCTTTTTCTGAAGATGATTTTACTAAAAATCCACCTGAAATGGCTTTATTAATCGCTTCGGAAACAGGACTTGATTTATCTGAAATTAATTCGAAATCCAAAAAAATCATCACTCATTTATTACACAATTATTCTAGTTTTTCTGTGGAAACCATCGACAGTTTTAACCATCGACTTATTAGAACTTTTGCCAGAGATTTAAAACTTTCTGGGAATTTTGAAGTAAGTTTAGATATTCCAAATATTTTAGCTGAAGCAGTCGATTTATTAATATCAAAAGCAGGTGAAAATCCTAAAATCACCAAGTCATTAATCGATTATACATTAGAGAAAACCGACGATGATAAATCTTGGGATATTTCAAAAGATATAGCAAAAGCTTCCGGTTTATTATTTTCTGAAAACGATTTAGATGCTATTGAAAAAATTAAAAAGAAGTCTTTTGATGATTTTTTAGTATTTAAAAAAGAGCTTATAAAAAAACATCGTTTCCTAGTAAAAAGTATTAAAGAAATTGCTTCAGAAACCTTGAAATTAATAAAAGAAGCTGGCTTAGAATTTACAGATTTTAGTAGAAGTTCTTTTCCAAAACACTTTCAGAATTTAGCCAACGGAAAGTTTACTATTAAATTTAATAATCAATGGCAACTAGCCATCGGTGAGGTTCCACTATATACAGGCGGCACCTTAAAAAAAAACCCTGATGTTGCAGCGACCATAGATGAATTAACTCCCGTTTTTAAGGAAAATTTTATTGAAACCAAAAAACTTGCAAATGAGGAGACTTTAATAAATGCATTTTTAAAAAGCATTACACCACTTTCTGTAATTAATTTAGTAAATCAAGAAATTGAAAAAATAAAAGAAGAACAAAATGTGTTGCCAATTTCAGAGTTTAATCGTTTGATAAATTCCGAAATAAAAGACCAACCTACTCCATTTATTTACGAACGATTGGGCGAACGGTATCGACATTTTTTTATAGACGAATTTCAAGATACTTCCACCTTACAATGGCAAAACATGATGCCTTTGGTAGATAATTCTCTTACACAACAATATCCAGATGGGCAAAAAGGAAGTTTACTATTGGTGGGTGATGCCAAACAATCTATTTACCGTTGGCGTGGAGGAAAACCTGAACAATTTATAGATTTGTGTAATGGTATTAATCCATTTTCTATAAAAGAGAAGGTTTTTAATTTACCAACCAATTTTCGTTCTAAAAAAGAAATTATAAGTTTTAATAATGCCTTTTTTACTTTTATTTCTGATTATTTTGGAGACGAAAAACACCAAACCATCTATAAAACCGGAAACCAACAAAAAATCAATAATAAAGAGGGAGGTTATATAAAATTTGAATTTATATCACCTGAAAACACTGAAGAAAAGCACGAGTTATATGCAGAAAAAGTTCTTAAAACCATTCTTCATTTAAAAGAAAATGGATTTCAAGAAAAGGACATTTGTATATTAACTCGAAAAAAAAACGATGGCATATTATTAGGCGCCTTTCTTCAAAAAGAAGGAATTACCGTCGTTTCTTCAGAGACATTATTAGTAGCACATTCTCCTTTAGTGAGGTTTTTGGTTGCTTGTTTAACCTTGAGTTTATTTCCAGATACAGATCAAAACAAAATAATTTTCTTGGAGTTTTTATATAAACAATTAGCCATTACTCAAAAGAAACATACTTTTTATGCTCCACTTCTAAATACCGAAAGATTAACAATATATTTAAAAGAAAAACTAGGGTTTTCGTTTTCCGAAATGCAATCCAAATCATTATACGATAGCCTAGAATATTGTATTCAAAAATTTAATTTAAAAGAAAAAGCCGACGCTTATTTGTACGGCTTTATGGATTTTACTTTTGAGTTTGGACAAAAGAAGAATGCAAGTAAATCAGCTTTTTTAGAAGAATGGGAACTTCAAGTTGAAAAATTAAGCATCCCAATTAGTGAAGAAGTAAACGGCGTACAATTAATGACCATCCACAGAGCCAAGGGATTAGAGTTTCCTGTCGTGATTTTTCCTTATGCTGATTTAGATATTTACAAAGAATTAGATCCTAAAAATTGGTTCAAAATTGAAGATGAAGATTTAAGTTTTAATGAGACCTTAATATATAGCTACTTGGGTAGTATTGAAGAATTTGGTGAACAAGGAAAGAAAATGCATCAAGAAATCAAAAACACTTATGAGCTTGACAACATTAATTTATTGTACGTGACCTTAACTCGAGCAGAATCTCAACTTTATATTTTTTCCAAAAAACCTAAAGAAATTAAAGACAAAGGGGTTACAACGTATAATCAATTTTTTGGAGAGTTTTTAAAACAGAAAGGGCTTTGGGAAGATGAAAAGGCTGTTTATGAACTTGGTGCTTTTCAAGCAAAAGATACTAAAACAAAAATATTAAATATTGAAACTGTAAACTCATATTTTCATTCAAGTCCGCCAGAAGAACATCAACTTCATGTTATTTCTAAAGACGCTTCCTTATGGAATACCGATGCTGAAAAGGCAATTGCTTCCGGAACGCTTTTACACGAAACAATGGAACGAGTTATTGTTGAAACAGATATAATTTCAGTTTTTGAAGAAATTAAAAATAATACCGAAATGACTTCCGAAGAAAAAATCATTTTAAAAGAAAGCATCAACGCAATTGTGAAGCACCCTGATTTAAATCAATTTTTTCAACCTTCAGAAAAAGTAATCTTGGAACGAAAGATCATCACTTCCGAAGGGAACATATTAATTCCAGACCGTTTAAATTTTCATCCAAACGGTACGGTTTCAATAATTGACTATAAAACTGGAGCTTTAAATAAGAAAAATAAAAACCAGATTAATAGATATGCTTCTGCATTGATTGAAATGGGTTATCAAGTTTCAGAAAAAATACTAATCTATAGCACTTCGGAAGGAATTTTAGTAAATAAAGTTTAATTTTGAAGTCTAAACATCAAATACTATGTACGGAAATATAAAAGATCATCTTACAAAAGAAATTCAGGAAATAAAGGACAATGGGCTTTATAAAAAAGAACGGATTATTACGTCACCACAAGGAGCGGTAATAAAAATATCAACTGGAGAGGAAGTAATTAACTTTTGTGCCAACAATTATTTGGGTTTATCGGATCACCCTGATGTAATTCAAGCGGCAAAAGATGCGATGGACACTCACGGTTTTGGAATGTCATCAGTTCGGTTTATTTGTGGAACTCAAGATATTCATAAAGAACTAGAAGAAAAAATTGCTGATTTCTACGAAACTGAAGATACTATATTATATGCAGCCGCTTTTGATGCAAATGGTGGTGTTTTTGAACCTTTGTTGACTAAAGAAGATGCGATTATTTCAGATTCTTTAAACCATGCGTCTATAATTGATGGAGTTCGTTTATGTAAAGCTGCACGTTATCGCTACGAAAATAGTAATATGGCAGATTTAGAACAACAACTAATTGCTGCTAATGAAAATGGTGCTCGTTTTAAAATAATAGTTACCGATGGTGTTTTCTCTATGGATGGTATTGTTGCTTCTTTAGATAAAATATGTGATTTAGCCGATAAATATGATGCTTTAGTAATGATAGACGAATGTCATGCAGCAGGGTTTATTGGTAAAACAGGAAGAGGAACCCTTGAAGATAAAGGAGTAATGGGAAGAATTGACATCATTACGGGAACTTTAGGAAAAGCTTTAGGTGGTGCAATGGGAGGTTATACCACCGGAAAGAAAGAAATTATTGAAATATTACGTCAACGATCTCGACCTTATTTATTTTCAAATTCATTAGCCCCTGCGATTGTAGGTGCATCTATTAAGGTATTTGAAATGTTATCAAACGACACTACTTTAAGAGATAAATTAGAAGAAAATACTAATTATTTCAAAAAAGGAATGCAGGCAGCTGGATTTGATATTGTAGATGGAGATTCCGCTATAGTACCTGTTATGCTTTATGATGCTAAGCTTTCACAAACGATGGCAGACATGTTGTTAAAAGAAGGCATTTATGTTATAGGCTTCTTTTTTCCCGTAGTTCCAAGAGATAAAGCTAGAATTAGAGTACAATTATCCGCAGCTCATAACGTTAACCATTTAGACAAAGCAATCGCTGCATTTGTTAAAATTGGACGTGAATTAAACGTCGTTTAAAATTGAAATACTTAATTTTGTTACTAAATTAAGGGATTTCAGAAAAAATTTAATAGATTTGTTTTTGTTAATAAATTTTAACAACTTACTTTTGCCATTAATAACACTTAAAAATTAAACAATCGAATATGAAACATCTAAACATTTTTTTGGTAGCTGTACTCTTTATAGTAGGAGTTGGCGTATCTAATGCTCAGGATAAAAACAACCCTTGGGCTATTGAACTTGGTATCAATGCAGTAGATTTTTACCCAGTTGGTATAAACGACGACGGTAGATTTCTAGCTGAAACAAAAGGAGATATCTTTGATGAATATTTTAATGCAAATGATCATTGGAATATTTTGCCTTCAGTTTCTGTACTTAAAATAGGTAGATATATTAATGATGGTTTCTCTTTTGCTGCATCTGGGACTATTAATAGAATTGATAAAATTGGAGATTCTAGAGTTGACGATTTAACTTACTACTCTTTAGATGGAGAAATTAAATACAGTTTCAGAGAATTATTGAACGGCAGTTGGTTTGCACCTTACTTAGGTATTGGTGGAGGTTACACTTGGGTTGATGATATTGGTTTTGGAACTGCAAACGGATTAGTAGGTGTTGACTTTTGGGTTGCTGAAAACTTAGCTTTTACTGCTCAATCAACTTATAAACAAGCTTTTGAAGACAATTATGGTGCTACACATTTCCAACATTCTTTAGGAATTAAATTTAAATTTGGTGGAAAAGATACTGACGGTGATGGAATCTACGATTACGAAGATGAATGTCCAGAAACTCCAGGGTTACCAGAATTTAATGGTTGTCCTGATACTGATGGCGATGGAATCGAAGACAGAAATGACGAATGTCCTAACACTCCAGGTTTACCAGAATTTAATGGTTGTCCTGATACTGATGGTGACGGAATTGCTGATCATTTAGATGCTTGTCCAACAATTGCTGGTCCTAAAGAATTTAATGGTTGTCCTGATACTGATGGTGACGGAATCGCTGATCCAGATGACGAATGTCCAACTGTTCCAGGCCCTAAAGCTAATAATGGATGTCCTTGGCCAGATAGAGATGGTGATAGTGTTCCAGACAAAGATGATTTATGTCCAGACCTTCCAGGTACTGTTGCTAACAATGGTTGTCCAGAAGTAACTGAAGCAGTAAGAAAAGCTTTAAACTCTTATGCTAAAACTATTTTATTCGATACAGGTAAAGCTTCAATTAAAGCTCAATCTGCAGATGTATTAAGTGACATAGTTGGAATAATGAAAGAATATCCAAATGCAGAATTCTTAGTTGAAGGTCATACCGATAGTGTTGGTAGAGCAACAAGTAACCAAAAACTATCTCAAGAAAGAGCTAGTTCTGTAATGGCTTATTTAGTTGAGCACGGTATTGCTTCAAGTAGATTATCTCATAAAGGATTTGGTGAAGAAAGACCAATTGACTCTAACAAAAATAGAGCAGGTAGAGCTAACAACCGTAGAGTTGAAATTAGCCAAACAAATAAATAAAAGTATAAAACTTATATATTTTTTAGAAAAACGTCCCGATAATATCGGGACGTTTTTTATTTTTATAGAATGCAAACATTCCTTGAAGAAACACTCTCAAAAATAAAATCCGCCAACGAAGATTTATCTTCTTTAATCTTTATTCTTCCTAGTAAAAGAGCTTGTGGTTTTTTACTTAACTTTATAAAACAAGAAAACAAACAAACAAGCTTTGCTCCCAAAATAATAAGCATAGAAGAGTTTATTGAAGAACTATCTGGACTACAAATAATAGATAACACCGAATTGTTATTTAAAAGCTATTCTATCTACTTAAACACCTCCCCTGATCAAGAAAAAGATAGTTTTGAAGTCTATTCAACCTGGGCAAACACTTTATTAAACGATTTTAATGAAATAGATCGATATTTGATTGATCCTAAATCCTTCTTTAATTATCTAAGTAGTATACAAGACATTAATCATTGGTACGTAAAAGACCAAAAAACGGAGCTTGTAGAAAATTATTTAAAATTCTGGAATAGTCTAAATCAATTTTATTCAGCTTTAAAAATCGACTTATTAAAAAATAATTTAGGTTACCAAGGAGTCGTATATAGAGAAGCTGCTGAGAATATGGAACATTATAAAAGTAAACACGGAGATATCTCACATATTTTTATTGGTTTTAATGCCTTAAATAACGCAGAACAAACCATTATTCAAGAGTTATTAGAAACAGGGAACACAACTGTATACTGGGATATTGATAGTTATTTTTATAACGATAAAAATCATAGCACTTCTTATTTTATAAGAAAATATGTTTCTGAATGGTTTAATTTTCAAGATACTACTCCTGAGTTTATTGCTGAAAATTTTAAAAACGAAAAAAACATAACTATTGTCGAAACACAAAAAAACATAGGACAAGTAAAGTTTATTGCTGAAAATATTTCTAAACTATCTAATGAATCACTAAACAATACTGCAATAGTATTAGCTGATGAAAACCTACTTCATCCTTTATTACAATCATTACCAAGTACTATTAAGAATGTGAATATTACCATGGGAGTTGCCTTAAAAACATTCCCTTTAGTTGTCTTTTTTGAATTGTTATTAACCCTTCATTTATCATCAAACAAAACGTTTTATTATAAGCCTTTTTTAGCAATTTTAAATCATCCTATTATATCCAAATTATTAATAGATACCGATTCTATTGTTAATCATATTTCAAAAGAAAATTTAACCCACATTACACTTTCTAAATTAACTGAAAGTATAAATAATGAGGATCAAGAAGTTTTAAATTTATTGTTTTCAGATTGGGAAGATGAAAGCTCCAATGCTTTAATTTCTTGTAAAAAAATAGTGATAAAATTAAAATCTAGTAAAAACTTAAATTCCATTGAAAAAGTAGTCATTTTTGAGCTACACAAAGCGTTTAATAAAATTGAAAATCTAAATAAAGAGTTTAAATATTTAAAAAGTATAAAAACCGTTCATTCTTTATTTTCAGATTTTATTGCCACCTCAACAATAGATTTTAAAGGTGATGCTTATAATGGGTTACAAATTATGGGAGTTCTTGAATCTAGAGTATTAGATTTTGAAAATGTAATTATAGCATCTGTTAATGAAGGTGTTTTTCCTTCAGGAAAATCAAATAACTCATTTATTACTTACGACCTTAAACAGGAATATAAACTTCCTACCTATACCGAAAAAGATGCTATTTACACCTATCATTTCTATAGATTATTACATCGAGCAAAAAACATAATGCTTCTTTATAATAATTTTTCGGATGGGTTAAGTACAGGAGAAAAAAGTAGGTTTATTTCTCAATTAGAATTTGAAAATTTAGAAAATCATACTATTAAAAAAGTATTAGTAAGTCCTGAAATCAAGGTAAGTCCTACTGAATTAAAAACCGTTAAAAAAACAGAAGCAATCTTAGATAGAATCGAAGATATTGCTAAAAAAGGGTTCTCTCCATCAGCGTTAACATCGTATATGAGAAATCCAATAGATTTTTATTATCAAAAAATATTAGGAATTAAAGATAAGGAAGAAGTAGAAGAAACCGTGGCATTTAATACCTTAGGAACTATTGTCCACGACACTTTAGAAGCGTTTTATAAGCCCTTAGAAGGCTCTTTATTGTCTATTGAGACTTTGGGTGAAATGAAACTATTAATCCCTTCAGAATTAAATAAACAGTTTATTAAAACATTTAAAGGAGGCGATTATTCAAAAGGCAGAAACCTTATTATTTTTGAAGTTGCTAAACGTTTTGTTGAAAATTTTATCAATTTTGAAATTAAGGAACTTGAAAAAGGGAATGAAATAAAAATACTTCAAATTGAAAGTAATCTTCGGGTAAATATTCCTATTTCAGAAATAGATTTTCCTATAAATATTCACGGAAAAGTAGATCGTGTAGATCAATATAATGGTGTGCTACGAATCATAGATTATAAAACAGGAAAAGTAGAACAAAGCCATTTGAATATAGCTAATTGGGAGGATGTAACTACCGATTATAAATACAGTAAAATAATTCAGGTGCTTGCTTATGCGTATATGATTCACTCTTCATCTCCTATTAATTTTGGGGAAGCAGGAATTATTTCATTTAAAAATTTAAAACCTGGGTTCTTGAAATTTACTAAAAAGAAATCTAATACCGATAGATCTGGAGTTTCTTTAATTACAAATGAAATATTTGATGACTATCTAGTTCAGCTTAAAAAATTAATTGTAGAAATTTGCAATCCAGAAATTCCATTTACTGAAAAAGAAGTATAAAATGATCTTAGAAAAAAATCTAGTTTTAAAAAGAGAAAATAAGAAACCTATCGTTTACGATATTAGTTATTTAAAAAATAATATACCTAAACCTATCGTGATTTTTTGTCACGGATATAAAGGTTATAAAGATTGGGGTGCATGGAATTTGGTAGCAAAATCATTTGCTGAAGCAGGATTTTTCTTTTTAAAATTCAATTTTTCACACAATGGAGGCACGGTTGATAATCCTATAGATTTTCCAGATCTAGAAGCTTTTTCAGAAAACAATTTTTCTAAGGAATTAGATGATTTAGAAGCAATCATCAACTTAGTTTCTTTAGAAAATGAAATTAAAAATGAAATCATTTCAGAAAATATTTCTTTGATTGCTCACAGTCGTGGAGGCGGTATTATTTTAATAAAAGCCTCTGAAAACACTAAAGTAAAAAATGTAATTTCTTGGGCTGAGTTAGTGATTATAAAGCTCGATTTTTAATAGATTCTGATCATTTTAAAAACTGGAAAAAGACAGGAATCACTTATATTGAAAACTCAAGAACCAAACAGCAAATGCCTCATAAATTTCAATTTTATAAAGATTTTGAAGCTAATGAAGAACGATTCACTATTAAACGTGTGGTAACATCCTTAAAAATTCCTTATTTAATAATTCAAGGAAATGAAGATCCAACGGTTGTTGAAGCAGAAGGAAGGTTACTTCATCAATGGAATTTGGAAAGTAAATTAGAAATTATAGCAAATGGTGATCATTCTTTTGGAACAAAACATCCTTGGGAAGACAATAATCTTCCTAATGATTTACAAAAAGTAGTAGAAAAATCTATTTCCTTTTTACAAGAAAATAATAAATAAACTAAAATTTAACTTTGAGAACGCCCTTTTAACCTAACTTCTATCTTCTTTTTAATAACAGTTAGACGTTTCATAAGATCCATTAATTCAGGGTCTTGACTCTCTTTATAGATTTCGTTGATACCTAAAATAAGGGCTTTCACCTTTCTGGAAGCAACAATACGGTCACTTGTAGTTTGAAAAGAAAGTTTTCTTGTTTCAAACTCTAAAGCTTCATCTATAATCTTCATACGTATTTTTTTTTATTTGGTAGTAATATTGCGTAAATATATTTATATAAATGAATTTAGCACTATTTATTTATAATTAATTTTAATAATGAGATTGAGGATGCTTATTGTTATAAAAAAGACCCCCGCTTTCACGGGGATTTGTTTGTAGAATATCGTCCCGATGCTTCGGGAGAAACGATGACCTTAAACCTATTTATTGTAAATAAAAAGACCCCTGCCTCCGCAGGGGTTTGGTGGAGAATATCGGAGTCGAACCGATGACCTCTTGACTGCCAGTCAAACGCTCTAGCCAGCTGAGCTAATCCCCCATTAGACTGTTATAACTTGTATTAAAGGATGTAATTTATACAACCCTGCAAATATCTACAAATTAAGGCATATTACAGTAAAAACCCACCAGAATATCCTACCATAACATTGATTTTTTAAATATGATTATTATATTTTTCCTATATTCGTGCAACAATCAAAAGTTGCCAAATTAAATTATACTCCCCTCTTTTTTAAGTATTGACTTTTATCGATAAGGATAATAACAACCAAACTTGCATTTATCCAGATATAATGATAAATAATAACACTATTTAACAATAATATTATAAATATAAACACATATATGTGTTTATCGACATGTTGTAGCACATTTGAGAAAATTAACAAACATCTAAAAAAAAGACTATGAAAATTAAAACTCTCATAATTATTTTTGTTACTGCAATAAGCACTTTTTCGTGCAACAATGATGATGATAACAACTTTTTTAACTACGAAAGCAATTCATTTGTTTATATTGAAACCATTGTTTATGATGATTATTTTGGAGACTCCAAATTATTAATCAATGGTCAAACAACGCCAATTATAACATCAAATGAAACAATCCAATATCAGATAGTTAATTTGAAGGTAGTTTACAAAGACGGATACGATATTATAGAATTTAATCCAACTAACTATCAAACTCAAGTTATAGCAAGTTTACCAAACGTACTTATTAATAGTTTTA
>JASFZG010000177.1:0-3883 GCA_046055745.1 Flavobacteriaceae bacterium
TTAGATAAAGAAAGAGTTGGGAATGGTAAAAAATTAGAGATAAGAGCATATCCATCAAAAAACATTCACGCTAAAGTTTATATAGGGCGGTTTAAACCAAAAGATAGAGATTATGGTTATGTGATTACAGGGTCAAGTAATTTCTCTGAAAACGGCTTAATTGCAAATAGAGAGTTCAATGTAGAACTAAGAACAAAAAATGATGTTTTGTTTGCCGAAAATCAATTTGACAAACTTTGGGCTGAAGGTGTGGATATTTCTGATGATTTTATTGACACAATCACAACCAAAACTTGGCTAAACGACCAAATAACACCCTATGAATTATATCTTAAACTGATATACGAATACCTAGAGGAAGATATTAATTTAGAAAATCAATTCGAGCCTTTTCTGCCTGATGGTTTTATGGATTTAAAATACCAAAGCCAAGCAGCAAGACAAGCAAAAAAAATATTAGAAACTTATAATGGTGTGTTTTTAGCAGATGTTGTTGGCTTGGGTAAAACATTTATAACAGCCTTATTATTACAGCAAATTCAAGGTAGAACTTTGGTTATTTGTCCTCCTGTTTTAAAAGAGTATTGGAAGGATTCTCTTTTTGATTTTGGAATTAGAAGTTTTACCGTAGAATCTCTCGGTAAATTAGAACACATTATCAAAAAAGGCTTAGACAGATACGATTATGTAGTTATTGATGAAGCACATAGATTTAGAAATGAAGGAACACAATCCTATGCAAACCTATTAGATATATGTAGAGGAAAGAAAGTGATTTTGGTTACAGCAACACCTTTAAACAATACAGTTGATGATATTTTTTCGCAATTAAAATTGTTCCAAGCACCAAAAAACTCAACAATACCAGGAGTTCTTAATCTCGAAAAGTTCTTTGCATCATTTAGAACCCAACTAAACAAAATAGACAAAGCAGACCCTGAATATAAAGTGGCTATCAAAGAAATATCTGATAAAATAAAAAATAGCATTTTAAGGTATGTAATGGTGCGTAGAACAAGAAAAGATGTTGTTACTTATTTCCAAGAAGACATCGTTAAACAAAAATTAGAGTTTCCAGACTTATCTACGCCTCAAAAAATAGTGTACGAATACAAAGGTGCTTTAGAAGTTACCTTTAATAAAACTATGCAATACCTACAAAAGTTTACCTATTCGAGATACACACCATTACTCTATTACATTGGTAATAAAAGACTAACCGAATTTGAAAAACAGCAACAAAGAAATGTTGGTGGCTTTATGAAAGGCATATTGGTTAAAAGATTAGAAAGTAGCTTTTTCGCATTTAGTCAAAGTATTGAACGCTTTATACTTTCGTATAACAACTTTATAAATATGTACAATAATGGAACCGTTTATATAAGCAAAAAGGCTAATGTGTACGACTTATTAGAAAATGATGATTTTGCAAAATTAGAAGAATTAGTAGATGAAGATAAAGCCCATAAGTACGATTCTAAAGATTTTAGAAAAGAGTTCATTTCGAAGTTAGAGTTTGATTTGCAACTATTAAAAGACATACAAACACAGTGGAAAACGGTTAATTCAGACCCGAAATTAGAACAGTTTATTGTTGATTTAAAAACCAATAAAACTTTAAAAAAGAACAAATTGGTAATCTTTACAGAGTCTAAAGAAACAGGAGATTACATTTTTGAAGCCTTATTAAAAGAGTTTCCTAACAAGGTGTTATTTTATTCAAGTAAAGGAGGACGACATACCGATAAAACAACAACGTCAAATCACAATGTGTCAAGAGATATGATACAAGCAAACTTTGACCCAAACAGAAAAACAAAAGAGCAAACAAACAATTTAAGAATATTAATAGCCACAGATATATTGGCAGAAGGGATTAACTTACATCGTTCTAATACAATTATTAATTACGATTTACCTTGGAATCCAACAAGAGTATTACAAAGAGTAGGTCGTGTAAATCGTTTAGGAAGTACTTTTGAAAAAATACATATTTTCAACTTCTTCCCTACCACACAATCTGACAAACATCTTGGATTAGAAATAAACATTACTAATAAAATTCAAATGTTTCACGACATATTGGGTGAAGACGCAAAATATTTAAGTGATGGTGAAGAGTTTGGTAGTCAAGAGTTATTCAATACCTTAAATAATAAAAAATCATATTCTGGCGAAGATGAAGAGGGCGATTCTGAATTGAAGTACCTCGAAATGATGCGTAAAATAAGAGATGAAAATCCCGACTTATTCGAGAAAATAAAACATCTCCCTAAAAAAGCACGTTCTGGATTTATTAAACAAGAAATAAAAAAAAACCAATTAGTTACGTTTTTTAGAATTGGTAAACTCAAAAAATTCTATCTAAATGAAAAAGGGGACTCAAACGAGATTACTTTTTTTGATGCAGTTAAAGAGTTAGAATGTACACCTCTTACTAAAAGAGCCAATATCCCAAATGATTATTTTCATTTATTACAAACCAACAAGTCTAAGTTTGAAATAGATACAACTGTTGGTGATGATTCCTCTAACACAACAAGAGGTCGCTCTAATACAAACTACATTGATAAACGTTTAAAAGACAAAGCATTCAAATACTGTAAAACATTTACAGATTCTAATGATGAGTTTATCAATGGAGTAAAAAATATGCTAAATCAAGGGACAATGGCTAAAAAAACGGCTCAAATAATCAAGAAAGAATTTGAAAAAACTACAGATCCCTTAGCACTCCTAAATATTTTAAGAAAACACATACGTGCAGTAGCAATTGAACAAAGTAATAACAAAAAGGTATTTCAAAACAGAGAAGTAATTTTATCTGGATATATTATTAAATAATTACAGAATGGTAAAAAAAATTACAATACTAAAAGTCAAGAATCAAGAAATTTCAATCATTTACAAAAAAAATGAAGATTATATCTCTTTAACGGATATTGCTAAAGCTAAAAATAAAGATGAACCCAAAGATGTTGTTAAAAATTGGTTTCGAAACAGAAGTACTGTTGAATTTTTGGGTCTCTGGGAGCGAATAAACAATCCTGATTTTAAAGGGGTCGAATTCGACCCCCTTTTAAAAGAATCTGGTAGTAATAGTTTTACGCTCTCTCCTACCAAATGGGTAAATACTACTAATGCCATAGGAATCATTACTAAAACTGGAAGAGGTGGAGGGACATTTGCACATAAAGATATAGCATACGAATTTGCTTCTTGGATTAGTGCAGAATTTAAATTATTCTTAATCAAGGAGTTTCAACGTTTAAAAATAAATGAAAATAAAAAGTTAAACCTTAACTGGAATCTACAAAGAACGCTATCTAAAATAAATTACCGTATTCATACAGATGCCATAAAGGAAAACATAGTGCCTAACCTTATTTCTAATACTCAAAAAAACTTTGTATATGTCAATGAAGCCGATTTGTTAAATGTAGCATTATTTGGAATTACTGCCAAACAATGGAAAGAAACCAATCCTACACTTAAAGGCAATATGAGAGATAATGCATCTATTGAACAATTGGTTGTGCTTAGTAATATGGAAAGTATAAATGCTTTATTAATTGAACAAGAAATTACCCAATCTGATAGATTAATACAATTAAACAAAGTAGCTATTACACAAATGAAATCTCTTTTGGCAAATAACAACTTAAAACAGTTGAAGTAATATGGAAAAGAAACAAGCAATACAGCTCATAACCGATACGTTTAATGCCAAGTTTGATGAAATGCAGTTTACTCGTTTCATAGGTGAATTACTAAATGATGTTTCGCCAAAATCAAACCGTTATAGTGGGCAATTGTTGTGGGACGACCATAAAGACCATATCAATTCCTATAAACGTATTGGTAAATATACAGACCCCAATGG
>JASFZG010000178.1:0-16105 GCA_046055745.1 Flavobacteriaceae bacterium
AAGCTATAGATATTAAGAATAGATATTTAGACCGACTTAATTTATATAACCAAACGGCAAATGAAATTAATTATCTAACGGGAAAATATAACCAGTAAGATTCCAAAAAATTAATATTAAAAAACAATAAAATGAAAAATATATTAAAATTTAGTAGCCTATTCATCTTCATAATAGTTATAGGAAGTTGTGGAAGCAAAACAGATACTAAAACAGGGCTAGATGAACACGGACATGATGAAATAGCTGAAAATAATCAAGATGAACATGGTGAAGAAGAAGTGAGTAGTAAAATTACTTTGGAAAACAAACAGTTGGAGATTATGAATATTGAAATTGGAGCCATCGAACAAATAAGTTTAGGAGCTAAATTAAAGGTAAATGGACAGCTGGAATTACCTCCTCAAAATAAGGCAAGTGTAAGCGCGTTAATTGGAGGTAGAGTACAAAGTGTTGATGTAATTGAAGGGGATAAAGTGAGAAAAGGACAGGTAATTGCTAGGCTTAGTAATCCTGAATTTATTAAAATGCAGCAAGAATATCTTTCAGCAAAAAGTAATATTTCATTTTTAAAGAATGATTATTTACGTAAAAAAGAACTTTTAAAAGATGGAATTACTTCTTCGAAATCTTTTCAGCAATCGGAAGCTGCATATTTACAAGGAAAGTCAAATTTAAGTGCTTCAAAAGCAACTTTACAGTTGATGGGGGTAAGTGTTTCTTCTTTAGAAAAAGGACAGATAGTTTCTTCCATTCCAATTATTGCTCCTATTGCTGGGCACATTCAAAATGTAGAAATTAATATTGGAAAATTTGTAGTTCCAGAACAAGAAATGTTTGAAATTATTGATAACGAGTATCTTCATTTGGGATTAAAAGTTTTTGAAAAAGATATAGATCAAGTTAAAGTAGGTCAAAAAGTAACATTTGCATTAACCACAAGGCCCGATAAAATATATAACGCTGAAATATTTGCCGTAGGAAAAGCGTTCGATATGCAAACTCGTGCAGTAAAAGTACACGCTAAAATAGTGGGTAATCACGAAGGGTTATTAACAGGAATGTTTGTGGACGCAAGGGTTATTATTGCGACAAAAAAAGTAGATGCTTTACCAAACGAGGCTTTTGTTACCGAAAAAGGCTTGGATTATATTTTTATTCAGAAGAGTAAAGATGCTGACGATGTAGAGTTAGAAAGAATACAAGTAAATCGTGGAAAATCTGATTTGGGTTATTCTGAAATAGTTTTTATAAAGCAAAATCATAAAGATACTATCGTCGTGGTAAAAGGTGCATATTATGTAAATGCTGAATTAAACAAAGGAGAATTTGAAGAACACGAACATTAAAACATAAAGAAACCTAGTAGGTTTATAATGTAACATATAATGAAAAAGTACGAGCAAATACTAGAAAACAATTATGTAAAACCAACAGCAATGCGTCTGTTGGTATTAGAATTCATGCTGAATAAAAAATTGGCTTTAAGTTTAAGTCAGATTGAAAATTATTTTGACAAAGCAGAGAGAACTACCCTATACCGAACTATTAAAACATTTAAAGAAAAAGGAATTGTTCATCAAATAGATGATGGTTCAGGGATTACTAAATATGCTGTTTGTGAAGAAAATTGTAAATGTGAAATTGAAACCGATTTACATTTACATTTTCATTGTATTCAATGTGAAGAAACCAATTGCTTAACAGAACATAAGATTCCGCAAATAAATTTACCTGAAGGATTTACCGCAGAAAATGTAAATATGGTAGTTAAAGGAATTTGCGATAAATGCAACCAAAAATAATGCACTATTGTTGCAGCCTACATTTCTCTATTTTCGAAGAATAAAGAAAACAATTAGAAATTATGTCAGACGATGGTGATTGTAAAGATGGTGCATGTGCTATAGATTATACTCAAGATACCCAAGTAAAAGAAAGGGTAAGTTTTAATAAAGAATATATCATTCCTGGGATAATCCTTGTCTTTTTATTAACAGGAATTGCTCTCGATTTTTTTGAAGCTCCATTTTTTAAGACTCCTATTCCAATAATTTGGTTCGGAATTTTATACATCGCCGTCGGAGGACCTATTGTTTTAAAAGCTTTAAAATTAATCGTTAAGAGAGATGTTTATAATGAATTTGTATTAATGTCGGTAGCAACTATAGGTGCATTTGCCATTGGCTCTTATGAAGAAGGAGTCGCAGTTATGATGTTTTATGTAATAGGTGAATTATTTCAAGAATCGGCAGTAAATAAAGCAAAACGGTCTATTGAAGCCTTGCTGAAAGTTCAAGAAGAAGAAGTAACGGTTATTGAAAATGAAATTCCTATTGTAAAACACCCAAGAGATGTTGAAATTGGAAAAATCTTTCGAGTAAAGCCGGGGCAGAAAATTGCTTTAGATGGCGTATTAATTTCTGAATATGCATCCTTAAATACAGCGGCATTAACAGGTGAATCTGCACCAGATTTCAAAAAACAAGGAGATATTGTGCTAGCAGGAATGGTGAACCTAAATACGTTAATCGAAGTTGAAGTTACCAGTAATTATGAAGATACCAAGCTTTCAAAAATATTAAAATTAGTTCAAGAAGCTGTTGGAAGAAAAGCAAATACACAGCAGTTAATCAGTCGTTTGGCAAAAGTATATACACCCATTGTTTTTTGGTTGGCGGTGGCTTTAGTAGTAATACCTTATTTCTTTTTAGGAGGAGATTATGAATTTCAGATGTGGTTTCAAAGAGCCTTAATTTTCTTGGTAATTTCTTGCCCTTGTGCTTTGGTGATTTCAATTCCCTTGGGATATTTCGGCGGAATTGGAGCAGGTTCTCGAAATGGAATATTGTTTAAAGGTTCCAATTACCTCGAGATGATGACCAAAGTAGACACCGTAGTTATGGATAAAACAGGAACACTTACCAAAGGAGTTTTTGAAGTGCAAGAAGTTGTTTTGGTGAATTTTAATAAAGATAATATGCTTCAGTTGATTGCTGCTTTAGAAAGTAATTCAACTCATCCAATTGCAGAAGCGATTGTAAAATATGCTGAGGAAAAAGGAAATACTTCCAACTTAAAAAGTAGCGAGGTAGAAGAAATTTCGGGGCACGGAATGAAAGGTAAAGTGGGAGAATATGAAGTGTTGGCAGGAAACACCAAGCTCTTAAAAAAGTTTGATATCCCTTTTGATGCTTCGATTGAAAATATTACCGATACGATTGTTATAGTTGCTGTTAATCAGAAATATGCCGGTTATATTACCATAGCAGATACAATAAAAGAAGATGCAAAACAGGCAATTTCAGCATTGCATAGTATTGATAAAGTCACCAATGTTGTAATGCTTTCTGGTGATAAACAAGCCGTAGTAGATAAGGTTGCAAAAGAATTAGGAATAGATGTCGCCATTGGTGGTTTACTTCCAGAAGGAAAGATTAAGGAAGTTGAAAAACTAAAAATCCAAGGAAAGACCATCGCATTTATTGGCGACGGAATTAACGATGCGCCTGTGATTACTTTATCCGATGTTGGAATGGCAATGGGGGGCTTAGGAAGTGATGCAGCGATTGAAACCGCTGATGTGATTATACAAACCGATCAACCTTCAAAAATTGCAACTGCGATTCATATCGGAAATGCAACTAATAATATTATTTGGCAAAATATATTTTTAGCTTTAGGTGTTAAAACCTTAGTTTTAATTTTTGGCGCCATGGGAATGGCAACTATGTGGGAAGCTGTAATTGCTGATGTTGGAGTAGCTTTATTGGCAATATTGAATTCGGTTAGAATTCAACGAATGGAATTTATTTAATTTTCTTTAAAAAAACTTCTTAATCTACAATGCATCTAATAAACCCAATACTTCAGTGGCAGTTGGATCGTATAATAAAGCAATATTTAAATGCTCTTTTGCGTGAATAATATTTCCTAAACTCAAATTTATTTTTCCGAGAATTAAATTATTACTATAATCAAATGGATAGAGATTGCTAATTTTTTCACCGTAAGTTTCAGCTTTTGTAAAATCTTTTCGGTAATAATAAATGGTTGCCATTCTTAAGTTTACGGTATAATTAAATGAATCAATTTGTAAAATATCGTTATAAAGTATAATTAATTCATCCCAGCTTTCTAATGCACCTATAGGATAAGCTAGCCCTAATTTTGCTTCAATAGATTTTGGTTGGATTTTTATTGCATTAGAATAATAATTCTTCGATTTAACATAATCACCATTTGAATAATACAACCATCCCAAACGTAAATTAATCTCATAAGAATCTGAAGAATATATATGGTCTATTTCAGCAATAGCATTCTCATATTCTTTGTTGTATTCAGCTTGATAGCTTTTTGAAAAAGCTTCAGAAACAGAATTTTGCCCAATTAATATTGTGATTGAAAATAATAAAACGATGGTTAAATAAATACGGGACATAAGTTATAATTTATATTGAACACCCAAAAATATAGAATTAATATCATATGCAAGGGCTGCAGTATTAAAATTATAATTTTCAAAAGTATACGTTAGTTTTGTTATTAGTTTTTTAGAAAACGCATAGCTTACTGTTGAAACAAATCTATTTACAGAAAGATCAGGTGTATTATAAAGTATTTCACTAGAATAATCTGCAAATAAATGATTTTTTACTTGAAGGTAACTAGTGTTAAGCCAAAGTTGGTCTAATATAAAAACGTTTAGATAGGGTTTGAAAACTAGGTTGGTTTCCGTTTCAGTTATTGGAAAAAAGAAATCTGCCCCTATAGAAATACGATCTTTGGTGAATCCTGGAGTGTACATTAGCCCAATGGAAGGAATATAGACCGTTTCAGTAATTTCAGAAGCAGTAAATTCTTCGCTAATTAAAGAATTATCTTCCTTTAAATACAATTTGGTACTAGTTTTTCGAGTGGAATTTTGACTAATATAATTAAAGTTTGCATTTACCCGTAATCTGTTAAATCTCCTACTGTAATTTGCATAAATACTATAGGTGTCTCCAGTATTAGAACCTTCATTGTTTACTAATAATTGATTGCCAAAATCTCCAGTAATTTCTTCATTTGAAACAAAGATAAATTCACTATAATTATAAATGCCACCCAAACTAATTGCCGAAGTATCCCAAAAATAGGTTCCAGATAAATGATATTGAAAACTATTAAAATACTGACTTGAAGGCTCTTGCAGGAAAATATTAGCAGAATGTAAAATTCGAATATTTTTTCCCAATCGATGTTTTAAAACAATGTTCCCATAATAGGTGTTTTCTACTTCATCGATGTTGGGACTTTTTAATCCAACTTCCAAGTAAACAGATTCAATGGCTGTTTTTTTGTAGTCAACATTATTTTTGGCTTCTGCTGAGAGTTGATCATATATTTTCTCTGCTAAAAAGGATTCTCCTAGGTTAAAATAAGTCCAAAATAAATACTCATTAGCATAATCACTATTTTCTTGATTAATCGCTTTTTTTAAATATTTTTCAGCAGAATGGTATTCTCTTTCGTTAAAATAAGCAACTCCCATTCTAACATTAAAGTAATAAAAATCTTGCTGGTTTTCTTCACCATAGACAATTAAATCTTTCCATTGTTGGGCGGTAAACAAGTTATAGGTTTGTGCATCGACCTCTACAATAGAAGCATTTTGAGAGTATGCCTGAAATCCAACGGTTAAAAGCAATAAAATTATTATATTTCGCATAATGCAGTTTGATTGTTATTAATGGTAAAAGAATGAATTTTCCCTTCTTTTAAAAGAAATGAATAAGTAACTTTTTTATACTCTTTTTTTCCGATAGTTGCAATACAACTAGTTTGGAAAGATATTTCTGTAGGATTATGCTCGTTATCACATGTATTAAAAGAAAAATGATATTTCACCTTGCAATAATGAAAAAATGGTGCGGTAAAATCGTGGAAACTTGTGATAAATTTATTAAAAAAACCATCGATCATTAATTCATCTTTTAATTGAATATCTTTATAATATCCAAGTAAAACTTTTTGTGCACCATAATAAAAATGATGCAATAGAGAATTATCTTCTCCAAAATAATCTGTGAAATAGAAAACGGTTCCATTATTAATAAAGTAGGCGGTACTTTTACTTTCGTGGCAATAAATGTAAGTTTGATTTATTGCGTTAGTAAATACTTCCCATTTCACTGTTTCTCCTTTATAATTAAAGTAAAATGTTTTTCCTGGAACAAAATCAAAAGCTTCTGTTATTAATTTTGTAGTTTTTACATTCAAAACTGTTTCGTTTTCCTTCGGAATATCAAAACAATGGAAATGATATTTATTTTTTTCTTTTTGAAGATAATATGCTAAAGGAAACTCTATAGTTTTAGAATCTATATAAGGTGTAGTTTGTAACTGAAAATGAAGGTGTGGTTCTGGTGATCTTCCTGAACTTCCACAGGATCCTAGAAGTTGTCCTTTTGTTACATAATCTCCTTTTTTTACTTTGAAGGAGCCTTTTTTAATATGTGAAAGCTTAGTGTAAAAATGCTCGCCGTGTTTAATAATAATAGTGTTTCCCCAGTTTTCTTTTAAGTTAACTTCATTTATTTTGTTGTCTTCAATTCCGTCGAATATTTCAACGACGTATCCTTCAGAAGGTGCTATCACTGGAAGATCATAACAATAATAATCTTTTAACTCGATTCCTGGAAACTGATAGGATTTTTCATCTTCATCCAACACATCAAAATCCCAAGCATATTGCCAATCTTCTTTGTGGGTGATTCCGCCATTATGACCTTGTGAAATATGCCAATTACCCATTACAGGAAGGTTTAGGTGATAATAAGTATTATTCTTAAACCTGTTTACTGAATTTAGATGTTTGTAATGATTTTTTTCAGGAGAAAACTGCTGAAGAGTTACCAAAGCAATTCCAGAATCTTTTCTTCTTGTTGCCATTGTTGCCAAGAAAATGATTGTAATAATATTAAAAGGCAAGGAATACAAAGGAAGGTTGAAATAAGTAAATAAAGTATGTAAAGAACTTATGGAAAGTGCTATTACAGGGATTATAAAAAACAACATTAAATATGACTTCTTTGAAGGAACCACAAAAAATCCACCTAAAGCAATTGCTGTTAAAATAAAATTAAAACCAATGTAGGAATAAATCAACTGAGAGAAGTCTCCACCGAAAAAATGGTAAAAGGCAAAACCAATACTAAAACCTACAATGGATAATCCAAAAGCAATTCTAGAATAAATTAATATTCCTATTGCAATGATGAGTCCTGCTAGATCATTATACTGAAAAAATATAGCTCCTAGAGATCTAAAGTATAAATGAATTACATCTGCGAAAGGTAATGAACCAATACTATTTGTGACAGAAGAAAACAATTCTGGAAACCATTTGGCAAGTGATAATATTTCTTTTGGGTTTAGTTGAAGTGCTGAAAAATTAGGTGCTCCAAGAATAATAATCCAAATTCCAAATAAAAACGGAAGACTTAAAAAGGGCAATCCTTTTTTTGCTAAAACCGTAATAAACCAAATGGTAATAAATAAAGTTAAGATTGAAATAATTACTAAGATTACAAAAAAGGAAAAATTAAAATCATAAAACATTCCTAAGGCAATACCAACCATTAAAGCATTGTAGGTATAGGAACCATCTCTGATTAATTCTTCATTGAAATTAAACAGTTTTGCAGTAACCTGACAAATAATAACACTTAATACACCACTTAATCCTGCACCAAGATCAAAAAAACTGATGATTAATAACAAGACAGCAAAAGTCTTATTATTAGAAAAGAAAATTTGGGAATAGCTATTAAGTAAGCCATTCCCATAAATTTTGAGTAATGTATTTGAGTTATATGAATTCAAAATTAGATATTAAATTCTTTTAAATATTCAGGTAGAATTTCCCCTTTTTCTAGTGTTTCTAAAGTTTCAGCAACTTTGATTAGGTGTACTTTTTTATCGGCATCAATCATCACAATAGCTGGACGCAAAGAAATAAATTGCATTGACTGTGAAATGTTGTATGCTCCCATATGGTGAACCACTACTTGATCTCCTGGTTTTAAGGGAGGTAAGGTTATATTTTCTCTAACAACATCAATATTCATGCATAATGGTCCATATAGAATTGTATCTTCTGTATGTTGCCCAAACTCTTGTGCAGGTGATATTTTATGATCATACCAGAAAGAAGTAAACATAATATTTACTCCAAAATCCATAATGGTTGCCCGTCTTCCGTCCGATAACCTTTTGTTAGATATTACACTTCCTAATAAAAACCCTGCATCATCTACCAATGCTCTTCCTGTTTCTAAATACAAATAAGGTAAGTCATCTGGTTGAAATCCGGCATTTAGAATAGCTGTAGTAATAGCTTCGGCATATTCATAAATTTCAGGAACAGAATCGGAACCTGGCAATAAAGAACCTTTTAAAGTGTTTTTTGAAGCAAATCCACCACCCATATCTAAATAAGTAATATCTTGATCGTATTGGTTTTTAAAACTTAAAGCTAATTCTGAAAGTTTACTAGCAGCAACTCCATAAGCACTAGGAGTTAACATAAAAGTTCCAATATGACAGTGTAACCCAACTAAATTTAGTTTACCTGAAGCCATAATTTTATTAATAGCATCCCAAGCTTGTCCGTTTTCATAATTAAAACCAAAACGATCCCACATTGGGTAAATACCTGTATCCATATTTACTCTAATAGCAACCCTTGGTTTCTTATCCATTTCTGTTGCAATTTCAGTAAGACGATATAATTCATCTAAATGATCGATATGAATAGGAGAGTTGTTTTCAATAGATAAACGAAGGTCACTATCGGTTTTGTCAGGTCCATTAAAAAGAATTTTATCTCCTGGAACTCCGTTTTTGATTGCTTTTTCATATTCAAATCTAGAGACCACTTCTGCCCAAGATCCTTCTTGATGAAAAGTATTACATACAGCATTTAAATAGTTGGTCTTATACGACCAAGCAAATTGTACTTTAGGGTATCTTGTTTCAAAAATACGTTTTGCATTTCTATAATTTTCTCTAATTTTTCTTTCTGAAAGAACAAATAAAGGAGAGCCATAATCTTGCAACAAACTTTTAACCGAAACACCTTCAATATGTGTTAATGCAGCATATTCAGTTCGGGTCCCAAATTTATTCATTAACCCTGTATTTAGTGATTTTATAATGGGTCTTTCGTATTGTTTTTTGTTCATAATATTTTATTTGCACATCGATTTTATTTCGACCGATGGTATATTAATAATTTTATAATTCTCCTAAAGTTGAAATTTTCTCAAATTCTTCCATATCTACAATCATATCGTTGGAATAGCGTATAAACATTTTCCCTACTTCATAATCTGTAAAGGGTTCTACTGGATTATTCATACCAAGGTTCACTAAAGATTCTACTTGATTTTGACCAGCACCAACTGTTAAATAACACCAAGCTGGGAAGCGAGGATTTATTTCGATAAGAAAGTATTCATCATTGGTCGTTTTCATAAACTCCAATTCAAAAGGACCTTGCCAATTGGTTTCTTTTACCAAATTTTTAGTAATTTCGATAAGCTTATCATCATCTAATGTAACTCCAGACCAAGCTTTTCCTTTATCGGTGATATAAAGCTTTCGCATGGGTACTGCACCTAGTAAATTACCTTTTCCATCTCCAATTCCACATACGTTTACCTCAGAGCCATGAACAAATTCTTGAATAATTACAGGCAATCCCCATTGGGCGCTAATTTTATTAAAATGCTGTATAGATTGATCTACGGTATATGCAATTTTTGCATCATAAAACTTTCCTTTAATAACCATTGGAAATCCAAATTCTTCAGTAATATTGGGAATTTCTGTAGCGCTAAAACTCATTTTAGCAAAGGGTACTTTTATATTATATTTTATACCATAATCGTATAAATTAACTTTATGTCTTGCTTCAAATTGGTCGAGTGTTGGAAGCACCATTTTAATCCCTAAATCTTTTTCAAATTGATCTTGAATCTTAATGAAATTGAATAATTCAGCATCAAAATTAGGAAACATGAAATTTAAGTTTTCAACAGAATTTATAAACTGAAAACGTTCCATTAAAACATCTTGCCCTGCTGAAGGATAAGGGATTTGATAGGTTTTATCTACTAAATCGTGCATGTAAATACCTGGTTCCATCGTTTCGTAAGAAAGCCCGATAATACGAACATCAAAACTTTCTGCATCACGTAAGGACCTAATTACTGCCAACCCAGGACCTGGACTGTCAATCGCATTTAAACCCGTAACTGCAATTGTATAACTTGGCTTACTCATCTTCGGTTAATTTAAAATTTTCGAGCATGTGTTTAAAATCATACAAATCTTTTTCAACAGCATCTTTGTCGGTCATATAATTCTTTAGAATATATTCAATTACTTCCTCATCATTTTTGCCATCTTTTAACAATTTCAAGATATCTTGACCCACAGGGTTTAAAGAATATGAATCTCCTGAAGAAGGATTAAATAAGAATCCAGAATCACTAATTGCTATATTTTTTTTAATATTCATAACTAATGTTTTATATTACATCGTCAAAAATATTTTATAAACTACAAATGTATGTTACACTTTTTTGTAAAAAATTTATAACTTTTTGGGATGTGGTTTTTTCAAATTAAATAAAACTATCAATCGACTTTCTATATTTTTGAGGCGATTCTTTATACTGAGTGATGGTTACACCCACTATTTTTTTAAACTGATTACTAAAATATTGAACACTGCTATAGTCCATCATAAAAGCAATTTCACTTAGGCTATATTCATTTTCAATAAGTATTTCTTTAATTTTTTCAATTTTTAAAAGGATGATATATTTTTCTAATTTAACTCCTGTAACTTGTGAGAAAATACGACTTATTTTATCGTAAGGAAGTTGTAATACTTCACTTATATAATCTGAATTTCTAATTAATGAATTTGCATTTAGCGATTTATAAATTAGATTAAAGGCAGCAAGTTTTGTTTTTTCAACAATCTCTTGATTAGGATCTTTAATAATTCCGAAACCTAATTCTTCTAGCCAATTAATTATTGTCTTTTTTTCGACAATAGAAGTGTCATATTGAAGTGTTAAAACCCCTAATTCAATAAAGTTTATTTGTATTCCTTTTTTTGAACCTATAACTAGTTCTATAAGTTTAATACAACTTTCACTAAACATATTTTTCAAGAAAAATCTTTCTGTTTTTTCCATTTAATTATTTATAGTTTGAAGTAATTATTAGTTAAAAAATCTTCTAATTTGTAAATTGTTGATGTGTAAAATCAGCTATTGTTTTAGAATTTCTTCAATTTCAATAATTTGTAGGTCAAATGTAAACAAATAAAATTTTTATTATTGATATGATGTTAAGTTAAATATATTAATCGTAATATTGCAATATAACAATAAAGAGATATGGGAATTACTAAATCTGAAATATTTACTGAAGAACAAAACCAACTAGCAAGCATTGCAAAAGTGTTAGGACACCCAGCAAGAGTAGCAATCTTAAATCATTTCTTTAGTATTAATGCCTGTGTTTGTGGTGATTTGGTAGAAGAAATAGGATTAGCACAACCTACTATTTCTCAACATTTAAAAGAACTTAAAAACTCAGGACTAATAAAAGGAAATGTAGATGGAACTAAAGTTTGTTATTGTATTGATACCGAAAATTGGTCAAAAATGAAACAAGTAATGATTTTGTTTTTAAATCAAGATTTAGAAAATAAAACAGATTGTTGCTAAGCAATATTAAAATAAAAACAATTATGAAAACTGAAGAAAATTTAAAACAAATAGTTAAAGATCGTTATGCAAAAATAGCATTACAAGATAAAGATGTAAATGCCTCATCTTGTTGTGGAGCCACAACACCATCAAATAAAGTCTATAATATAATGATGGAGGATTATACCGATACAGATGGATACTTAGAAGATGCTGATTTAGGTTTAGGATGCGGACTTCCAACGCAATTTGCCAAAATACAACCTGGAGATACCGTTATTGATTTAGGTTCTGGAGCAGGAAACGATTGTTTTGTAGCTCGACACGAAACAGGGGATACAGGTAAAGTTCTCGGAATAGATTTTACACCAGTAATGATAAATAAAGCAAGAGAAAATGCTGAAAAATTAGGATATAATAATGTAGAGTTTCGTGAAGGTGATATAGATAATATGCCTGTAAGTGGTGCTGTTGCAGATGTTGTAGTTAGTAATTGTGTGCTAAATTTAGTTCCAGACAAACAAAAAGTAATTAGTGAAATTTATAGAGTACTAAAACCTGGAGGACATTTTAGTATTTCGGATATTGTTTTAATAGGAAATTTACCAGAACAATTAAAGCAAGATGCAGAGATGTATGCAGGTTGTATCGCAGGTGCTATTCAAAAAGAAGAATATTTGCAATATATAAAAGATGCAGATTTTAAAACGGTAACCATTCAAAAAGAGAAAACAATAGAAATACCAGATGATATTTTGTCAAAATATCTTTCTGAAGAGCAAATGAGTGAGTTTAAAAGTGGTTCTACAGGAATATTTAGTATTACTGTTTACGCTGAAAAATCAGGTAAAAAAGTAACTAAACCTACTATTAATTTATCCGAAATTCAAGGAGACAATTGTTGTGAGCCGAAAAATGGATGTTGTTAATTTTGGAGAATGATTTTTAAAGATATTCTAAAAACAATTGCTGAAGTTGAAGGGTATTCAATTTCTGAAACACGAAAAAAAATACTTCAACCTTTAATCGATTTTATTATTGAAAAGGAAGAAGTGGGGGAAGAAATCAATTTAAATTTTATCTGTACTCATAATTCTCGTAGAAGTCATTTAGCACAAATATGGGCACAAGTAATGGCAGCTCATTTTAAGGTAAAGAATGTTCATTGTTATTCGGGAGGAACGGAGGCAACATCTTTATTTATATTAGTAAAAGAAACTTTAGAGGAAATTGGATTTGTTTTTAACACAGATTTAGAAGGAAATAATCCAAGGTATCACATTTATTTTTCTGAAGATAATGCTCCTATCGTTGGATTTTCTAAAAAATTTGATGATACTTTCAATCCAAATGAAATTTTTACAGCAATAATGACTTGTTCACATGCTGATGAAAATTGTCCTTTTATTTCAGGTGCTGAAAAACGAATTCCTATTGCATACGAAGATCCAAAACAATTTGATAATACACCTTTTCAAAAAGAAAAATACAAAGAACGAAGCCTTGAAATTGCTTCAGAAATGAGTTATGTTTTTTCTAGAATTAAATAGTTATGAAAAAGAAATTAAGTTTCCTAGATAGTTACCTAACCTTATGGATTTTCGCAGCAATGGCGATAGGAGTTGGAATTGGATATTTTGTTCCTTCCTTTCCAGATTTGATCAATTCATTCAGTAGTGGGTCTACAAATATTCCAATTGCAATCGGATTGATATTAATGATGTACCCGCCTTTGGCAAAGGTAAATTATGCACTACTTCCGAAGGTATTTAAAGACGTAAAAGTTTTATCAGTTTCTTTGGTGCTGAACTGGATAATCGGACCGATCTTAATGTTCGTTTTAGCAATAACCTTTTTACAGGACTATCCAGAATATATGGTCGGACTCATATTAATTGGCCTCGCAAGGTGTATTGCAATGGTTTTAGTTTGGAACGATTTAGCGGAAGGAAGTTCCGAATACGGAGCAGGTTTAGTCGCCTTAAATAGCATCTTTCAAGTATTTGCCTATAGTTTTTATGCTTGGTTATTTATTACCGTTTTACCACCATATTTTGGTTTTGAAGGTGCTATTGTAGATATTTCAATTTCAACCATCGCAGAAAGCGTAGCAATCTATTTAGGAATTCCTTTTTTATTAGGAATCTTAAGCCGGTTAATTTTAGTAAAACTGAAAGGCGAAAGATGGTACACCGAAAAATTTATTCCAACAATTTCACCATTAACTTTAATCGCATTGTTATTTACAATTGTGGTGATGTTTTCATTAAAAGGCGAACTGATTGTTGAAATACCAATGGATGTGTTGATTATTGCAGTTCCTTTATTAATATATTTTACCATAATGTTTTTTATATCATTTTTTGCTAGCAAAGCAATGGGAGCGGATTATAAAAAAAATGCTGCTATATCTTTCACCGCTTCCGGAAATAATTTTGAACTAGCCATTGCTGTAGCCATCGCTGTTTTTGGGCTGAATTCTGGTCAAGCATTTGCAGGAGTTATTGGTCCCTTAGTAGAAGTTCCTGCTTTAATTTTATTAGTTAGGGTTTCTTTTTGGCTGAAGAAAAAATATTATTAGCATCAAATTAATAGTAGCCATTTAATGTAAACTTATGTTAAAAATAACGTCTTTAGTTATAATTTTGTAACTTTGTCAACGTAATGAAACAATTTATCCACAAAATAGCGTCTGTATTAATGGCATTTGTAGTCTTATTTTCTACGATGTCCTTTACTATTGATATGCATTATTGTGGCGATACTTTAGTGGATACAGCAGTCTTTTCGAAGGCAAAAACTTGTGGAATGGAATCTATGGAAACCTCCACTTGTAAATCGCCAGAACTGAAAAAAAAATGTTGTTCGGAAGAGCAAATTTCTTTTGAAGGCGAAAACGAATTGCAACTTACTTTTGAAGATCTTAACTTCGAACAACAAGTATTTGTTTCAAGTTTTATTTACACCTACATTAATCTTTTTGAAGGCTTAGAAGAAAACATCATTCCTTTACAAGATTACTCACCACCTCTGGTCGTTAAGGACATATTGTTACTTGACCAAGTATATTTAATTTGATTTTATAATTTAGATCCTTACTACACTCACGTCTTTACGAAGAGTGAAGTATGAACGACGTGGTAATCTCCTAATGAGGTTGCATTGTCTGTTTGTACCTTTTTTCTAAATTAATTCAAATTAAATTACAATTCTATGCTAAACAAAAGCATCAAATTTTTAATAGAAAATAAACTAGTAGCTGTTTTATTACTCGCCTTATTTATCGGTTGGGGAATTTCAACAGCACCTTTTGATTGGAACACAGGAAATTTTCCTAGAAATCCAGTAGCAGTTGATGCTATTCCAGATATTGGAGAAAATCAACAGATCGTTTTTACCAAATGGGAAGGACGATCACCACAAGATATTGAAGATCAAATTACCTATCCATTAACTTCTTCCTTATTAGGAATTCCGGGCGTTAAAACCGTTAGAAGTTCCTCGATGTTTGGCTTTTCAAGTATCTATATCATTTTTGAAGAAGACATCGAATTTTATTGGAGTCGAAGTAGAATTTTGGAGAAATTAAACTCACTTCCGGCCAATCTTTTACCTACGGAAGTTCAACCAAGTTTAGGTCCAGATGCTACCGGATTAGGCCAGATTTATTGGTACACTTTGGAAGGAAGAGACGAAGAAGGAAACGTAACAGGAGGTTGGGATTTGCAGGAATTACGAAGCATTCAAGATTATTATGTAAAGTATGCACTTTCTGCTGCTTCGGGAGTTTCAGAAGTTGCTTCTATTGGCGGATTTGTAAAAGAATATCAAATAGATGTTAATCCGGATATATTAAAGGAATACGGAATTTCACTTCAGCAAGTTGTAAAAGCAGTTCAGAAAACTAATAAAGATATTGGCGCAAAAACGATTGAAATCAATCAAGCAGAATATTTAGTTCGTGGTTTGGGTTATGTAAAATCTGTAGAGGATATTGAAAATGCAGTAGTGACTTCAGAAAACTTCACTTCAATTTTAGTGAAAGATATCGCTAAGGTTTCCTTAGGTCCTGCAGAGCGAAGAGGGATTTTAGACAAAGAAGGAGCCGAAGTTGTCGGTGGTGTAGTGGTAGCACGTTATGGTGCGAATCCGATGGAAGTGATCACGAATGTAAAAGGAAAAATTGCTGAAATAAGCTCTGGTTTACCTTCAAAAACTTTAAAAGATGGGAGAACATCTCAATTAACAATTGTTCCTTTTTATGACCGTACTGAGCTGATTCAAGAAACATTAAACACGCTTGATGAAGCACTTTCAATGGAAAT
>JASFZG010000179.1:0-3545 GCA_046055745.1 Flavobacteriaceae bacterium
CAAGTTGCAATAATACCTTCAACTTCCATTCTAGAACAAGAATTTGGAATATGATTTGGATCAGTAATATCAAATGCAGTATAAAAACTACTGCTAATTCTAGAAACAACAATTCCCCTTATTCCTTGACCTGAAAGAATAATACTATTTCCGTCAAAATTTAATGGGTTATATTCAGGTAATGATAAACTTAAATTTATATTAACAGGAGGAGGTGTTAAAAAAGGGTTGTTACTATTGTTATTGTCATCGCTACCACTACACGCAAATAATATGGTAGCGAATAAGAAGATAATTATTGTATTTTTCATTTGAAAAGCAATTGGAGGTCAAAAGTACGATAAAAATGCACAATAATTTATTTTTTAGTATCTTTGTAGACTATGATCCCATCACGTATGGGATTTTTTTATTACTACTTAGATGGACTCTTTTCTTATTTTGAAAAGATGAATTATAGATAAATATAAATGAAGAATTATGAGTAAGGTATCTTATTATACGGATGAAGGGTTAAAGAAATTAAGAGCAGAATTAAGTCAATTAAAAGATGTAGAACGTCCAGCAGCATCAAATGCTATTGCTGAAGCTAGAGATAAAGGTGATTTGAGTGAAAATGCAGAATACGATGCAGCAAAAGAAGCGCAAGGAATGTTAGAAATGCATATTTCAAAATTAGAAAATACGCTTTCTACTGCAAGAATAATTGATGAGTCTCAGTTAGACACATCAAAAGCATTGATTCATTCAACGGTTAAAATAAAAAATCAAACTAATGGTATGGAAATGACTTATAAATTGGTGGCACAAAGTGAATCTGATTTAGCAGGCGGAAAAATTTCGGTAGATTCCCCTATAGGTAAAGGGTTATTAGGTAAAGAAGTAGGTGATGTTGCAGAAGTAGTGGTTCCAAACGGAACGATGAAGTTTGATGTTATTGAAATAACTCGTGTTTAGTTGTGGCTTCTATATTTACAAAAATAATTAATGGTGAGATCCCCTGTTATAAAGTAGCAGAGGACGATGATTACTTTGCTTTTTTAGATATCAGCCCTAATACAAAAGGACATACACTTTGTGTTCCTAAAAAGGAAGAAGATAAACTTTTAGATTTAGATAAAGAAACCTATTTAGGTCTCATGAAATTTTCTAGAAAAGTCGGAATGGCAATTGAAAAAACAGTGAATTGCAACCGTGTAGGATTAACAGTAATTGGTTTGGAAGTGCCTCATGTTCACGTTCATTTAATACCTTTAACTGAAATGAAAGATATGTCGTTTCAACATAAAGTAAAAATGACTAATGAAGAGTTCACAGAGTTAGCTGAAAAAATTTCTAAAAACCTATAATTATTTAACTAGTTTTAGGGCAATTTCCATAGTAGTTCCAGATTCAGAACTGCTTTTAACAACGTAAATTTTACCATTATGATATTCTTCAATAATACGTTTAGCTAAAGAAAGTCCTAATCCCCAACCTCTTTTCTTTGTTGTAAATCCTGGAGAAAATATTCTTGAAAAATCCCGTTTGCTTATTCCTTTTCCAGTATCAGAAATCTGAATAAAAACAGATTTTAAATTGGTGGTGATTTTGATATTGATATCACCTTTACCTTTCATAGCATCAATTCCATTTTTTACTAGATTTTCTATAGTCCATCCATAAAGTTGAGGGTTTAAGTTTACAAATAAAGGACTGTCAGGAATGTCTAATGAAAAATTAATCAATTTTGAAGTACGGCTTCTTAAATAATCAATAGCTGTTTTAGTTTCAGAAACTACATCCGTTTTTACAATTTTCGGAATGGATCCAACTTTTGAAAACCTTTCAGTAATAGTTTGAAGCCTATCAATATCTTTTTCCATTTCTAGAATGTACTCTGGATTTACGTTTTCAGATCGTAATATTTCGGTCCATCCTACTAACGAAGATAAAGGGGTGCCGATTTGGTGAGCGGTTTCTTTTGCCATCCCTGCCCAAAGTTTATTTTGCTCAGCTGCTTTTGCAGTTCTAAAAAAGAAATAAATAGCAAAAAAGAATAAAAGCATTATCAATATTAAAAAAGCGGGATAATATTTAATTTTATTAATAATGGGGGAGTTTCCAAAATATATAACCTGAATAACTTCACCTTCATAAATTACTTCGAGAGGTTTATATTCTTCAGTAAAAAGCTTTATTAATTGATCTCTCTTTTTGGTAGTATTTATATCTTTTTCAGAAATATTTCTATGAATATAGGTTCCTTCTTTTGGGCTATAAGAAATCATTGGAGTTGTAGTGTTGCTTTGAATTACCTCCAATGAAGTGTCGCTAAATGTAACATTCAACTGTTCACTTTTATTAAAATCTTCTTGAGCTGTTGCCCAAATTTCCATTTTGGTTCGTTCGTTTTCCTTTAACCTTTTAAAAAACGAAAAAGTATTCCACATAATTAAGGTGATGATTCCAACGGAAAATGTAAAGAAAACCCAGCGTGTAATTGATGTATTATTAAACATAAAATAGAATAAATCTGTTCCGATAAATATAATGGAAATATGTTGATATTATTGTATAAACATATTTTTACAAACGTAAGGGTTTCAATATATTTGTGACCTATGATTTCAATAAATCCAAAAGATATTCCTACGGTAAAGCTTCACGGCTATTTATTAAGTGCCGTTTCTCCTCGCCCAATTGCTTTGGCAAGTACGGTAGATGAAGACGGAAATGTAAATTTAGCGCCCTTTAGTTTTTTTAATGTATTTAGTGCAAATCCTCCGATTTTAATATTTTCTCCAGCAAGAAGAGTTAGAGGAAATACTACTAAACACACCTTGGAAAATGCATTAAAAACCAAAGAAGTGGTCATTAATATTGTAAATCATGAGATGGTGCAGCAGATGTCATTATCCTCTACAGAATATGCCGAAGGAGTAAATGAGTTTGTAAAGGCTGGCTTTACGGAAGTAGCTTCAGATTTAGTGAAACCACCAAGAGTTAAAGAAGCACCCGTACAGTTTGAATGTAAAGTAAATGAAGTAATTGCTTTAGGAACCGAAGGAGGAGCAGGAAATTTAATCATTGCCGAAGTAGTAAAATTACATATCGACGAATCGATTTTAGATTCTGAAGAAAATATTGATCCAATAAAAATTGATACCGTAGCACGTATGGGTGGAAATTGGTATAGCAGAGCAAAAGAAGGAATATTTGAAGTACAAAAACCAATAAGAACAATGGGAATAGGAGTAGACGCATTACCAGAATCAATTAAAAATAGTACGATCTTAACAGGAAATGATCTTGGAATTTTAGGAAATTCAGAGAAAGTTCCAACAGAAGATGAAGTGCGAGAATTTATTAAAATGGGAATTGAAAGATGTCCTCATATCAACACAGCAAATAAAGAAAACACCCAAAAACAAGCACAAGATATGCTTCGTAAAGGAGTGGTTTTTGATGCCTTTAGATTGTTGATGGCGATAGATTTAATGAATATAAAATAAGCCTTCGATACGATTTCTGAAAAATGAAATCACTCAGGGGACTTTATAAAA
>JASFZG010000180.1:0-25597 GCA_046055745.1 Flavobacteriaceae bacterium
AACATCCATTGCTACATCACCAGCTAACATTACTGGAGTAATATCAAAAACTACTTCACTAATATCAAGTCCAAAGTTACTTCCAACTACTGTATTTGAGGTAGGTACTACATTCTCGGTAGTAACTAATGCTCCGGGTAAACCAGCATTGTCTTCATAAATTGTTATGTCTGCAGATACAACAGTGATTCCAGGGGCCATAAACTCAAATGAAGTTACTTGACTTAACGTCAAATCACTTCCCATTGGCACAATGATATCATTAGCTGAAGTCCACACATTTGTAGCATTATTTCCTCTACCATCCTCAAATCCATTACTAGGGTTAGAAGCTGAGCAATCTGCTTGTGTACTGTAATTTGTTTCAGAAACAATTCTTTGAGAATTAATAATTACAGGGTTGTTCTCTCCAGAATTACTTGCCATTGTAGCAACATCTGCACTTCTAACATTGGTAAGTGGATTAAATTTTCGCACAAATAATGGGTTGTATTCACCCATCGTATTTGCATTTGTTGAAGCATCGACTATTTTGCTAAGCACAACCGTAACCTCTTGATTTTGAGGCTGAGGGTTTTGACCAGTCCATTCACTCAATGAGGATGAATGCTGGCTAAAACCAATAGCGCAAATAAATAATGTAATTAATAATGTAATTTTTTTCATGATTTTTATTATATTTTATAGTTAATAGTTAATAAGCCTTAAAATTACAATAAAAAAACTAAATTAATGAAGGACTTTAAGAAAATTAATGTAAAAAACAAAACGCCAGATTTAATAAAAAACCTAGCGTTTTGTTTATAATTTTTAATAAACTTACTCTCCCATAAAAGTATCCATCACCTCATTACTTACTCCCATATTTGAAAACCCTCCATCATTAAATAAGTTTTGTAATGTTACTCGTTTTGTTAAATCACTAAACATTGCAATTGTATAATTTGCACAATCTATTGCGGTTGCATTCCCAAGTGGTGACATTTTTTCTGCATAAGCAATAAACCCATCAAATCCTTTAACTCCTTGACCTGCTGTAGTAGGAGTTGGGGATTGAGAAATTGTATTCACACGTACTTTTTTATCTTTTCCAAAGAAATAACCAAAACTACGAGCTATAGATTCTAAATATGCTTTATTATCTGCCATATCGTTATAATCTGGAAATACTCTTTGGGCTGCCATATAAGTTAATGCAACTATACTACCCCATTCGTTCATAGCGTCTTTTTTATATAACACTTGCATTACTTTATGAAAAGACCCAGCTGAAACATCCCAACCTTTGTGAGTATAATTATAATTTTGATTGGTGTAATGATTTCCTTTTCTAACATTAACCGACATCCCGATAGAGTGAAGTATAAAATCCAACTTCCCTCCCAAAATCTCAGTTGCTTTGTCTACTAAATTTTCTAGGTCTTCTAAGCTTGTTGCATCTGCAGCAACGATTTCAGAGTTTGTAATTTTCGCCAATTCATTAATTTGTCCCATTCTCATTGCAATAGGCGCATTGCTCAACACAAAACTTCCTCCTTCTTCGTGAACCTTTAAAGCTGTTTGCCAAGCTATTGAATGCTTATCTAAAGCTCCAAAAATAATACCTCTTTTTCCTTTTAATAAATTATATGACATAGTTCTATTTGTTAGTTTTTAAATCAATAATAGTTGGTAAATATACACTTTAATTCAATAGTTCTTTTGCTTGTTTAATTGCCGTTTCTGAATGGTTTTTCCCGCCAATCATTTCTGCTAATTCTGCTATTCTATTTTCTTTATTTAATACTGCCATTTTTGTAACAGTACTATTTTCTATATCCTCTTTATAGATTCTGAAATGATGATCGCCCTTTGCTGCAATTTGAGGTAAATGTGTAATACAAAAAAGCTGCATTGACTTACTCATCTCACCTAATATATCTGCCATTTTATAAGAAATATCTCCCGACACTCCAGTATCTATTTCATCAAAAATCAGTGTTGGTAATTCTTTATATTGTGCTAAAACTGCTTTAATTACAAGCATTAACCTGCTTAATTCCCCTCCAGATGCTACTTTTTTTAATTCTCCAAAAGCCAATCCTTTGTTTGCTGTAAATAATAATTGTAGTTTATCTATTCCATTTTTTCTGAATTTCTCTGAAGTAGATAATTCAAATTTAAAATCAGCATTTGGCAAACCTAAATCAACTAAATACAGTTTAAGTTTTTCTTTTAATATCGGAATAATCTTTACTCGTTTGTTATGAATGCTTTCTGCAATAAGTAATGTTTCTTTTCTTAATTTTTCTTGCCTTTTTTTAAGTAAATTTATTTCATTATCAAGATTATTAGTGATTTCAATTTTTGAAGCTAAATTATCTTGAATTTCTATTAGTTCTGAAACTGATTCAACTGAATGTTTTTGTTGAAGCTTATAAATTGACTGTAAATTCTGATTGATCTCTGCTAATAAATTAGGGTTGGCTTCTACATTTAATAACGATTCATTAATTTCTTCAGAAACATCTTCCAACTCAATAACAACACTATTTAACCTATTCCAAATATCTTCATAACTTGATGAAATATTTCGCAATTTTCCTAAATTTAACCTAGCCTCTTTAATTGTTTCTAAAGAGCCTATTTGATCTTCATTTAGCAAGTTTATGACTAAAGATAAGGATTCTTGAATAGTTTCAATATTATTTAAAGTTTCGTATGATTCTTCTAAAGTTTTTTGATTTAAGCCAGCTAATTTCGCTTCCTCTAATTCTTTAAATAGAAATGTATTGTAATCTAATTCTTTTGTAGCAGATTCTTTTTTAAAGATTAAGTCTGTAATTGTTTCAGAAGCTTCATGGTATAAATTTAATGATACTTTATAATTATCAATAAGAGTTTCATTTGTTGCTAATACATCTATTATTTCAATCTGAAAGGTTTCAGAAAACAATTCTAAAGTTTCATGTTGACTGTGTATGTCAACTAAATGTGGTGCTAATGCCTGCAATTGACTTAGTGTCACAGGAGTGTCATTTACAAAAGCTCTAGATTTTCCTGAAGGATGTAATTCTCGTCTGATAATAGTGTGGGTATCAAAATCTAATTCATTAAGCTTAAATATATTTTTAATTTTTAAGTCTTTAAATTTAAATTCCCCTTCTATTACACATTTATTGGTTTTATTCTTAATACTATTTAAATCTGCTCTTCTTCCTAAAAGTAAAGATAATGCTCCTAATAAAATAGATTTACCTGCACCTGTCTCTCCAGTTATAA
Organism: Flavobacteriaceae bacterium; assembly: GCA_046055745.1. GTDB lineage: Bacteria > Bacteroidota > Bacteroidia > Flavobacteriales > Flavobacteriaceae > Marifrigoribacter. The sequence goes on from JASFZG010000180.1 coordinate 3,262, forward strand.
TGGTAAAACCTGAATTAAAGTCCACACTTATATCATCAATAAGTGCATAATTTTTTATAGAAAGGTTCTCTATCACAAAGGCAATTTTATAGAAATTTCCTCTTCAGGAAAATAAAACCTGAATTGGTTTTAACGTTTAATACTTAATCTCAGCCCAGTTACTTCTTTTTGTAGGAGCCATTCGATTTAAATTTGTAATCAATGAAGTAATATCTACAGCAGGACCATCACTAAATATACTTTGAATTTCATCAGATTTTGCATCAAAGAAAGTTCGCAAAAGGAAAGAATTGGGTCTTCTGTCGTTAATGGTCTTAAGAATTGCTATTGCGTTTACAATATTTTGTTTTGCTTCTTTTTGTGAGCTTGTCATTAAGTCTAACCCGAGTCTATGGTAAGTATACATAGCACTATGAAATTCTTTATAAACTTGAGACACCAATGCATCATTAAATCTAAATCTAGATTGATTACCATCTGTAGACTTCCAACCTTTTGAACCGCTAGAGGCAGCAGTATTAACAATTTGTTTAGCAGTATCAAAATATTGCTCTCCTCCATTTTCTTCAAAAGTATCAGCATCTAATCCTAAAACAGTGTACACATGAAAGGCAATTACAGATATTAAATTCGAATCAAAATTATTAATATTAAAATTTAATGATTCGAATTCACTATAAACAAAATCAAATTGTTTGTCATTATAATTATAAATTGGACTACTGTAACTAGAATTATAAATTGGTCTAGATGCCTGAATTTGTATTGTTGCGCTATAAACGTTTGAATCAAATTCTGTAATAATTATAGACATATTGCAATCAATACGTTCTTGGTTTTTGTACTCTTTATCAGTCCAATTTGTAGTGTTTACAAAATCTAAAAGCTGTGACTCTAAGGTCTTAAAAACCTGTAGGTTAGGCTGACCTGTTTGTTCTGCATTTATAGAAATTGTACAATTTAATTCTTGTGCATTACTAAATAACGTAATAAAAAATATTGAAACTAATAGTAAATATTTAGACATGTAATTGATTTATAATGTATTGTAAAATATCTTGAGCGACTTCTTTTTTAGGTTTAACTTCAAACGGAAACACTTTATTGTCTTTACTTATTAATGTCACCTTATTTGTATCTGTTTTAAAACCCGCTCCTTTATCGTTAAGCGAATTTAACACAATTAAATCTAAATTCTTTTTTTTAAGTTTTGTTTTTGCATTTTCTAATTCATTTTCTGTTTCCAAGGCAAATCCAACCAAATATTTATCACCTTTTATTCCTCCTAACGAAGCTAAAATATCCTTAGTCTTTTTAAGAGTGATTACTAAATCATCATCTTTCTTTTTAATTTTTTGTGAAGCAACTTCTAAAGGAGTAAAATCTGCTACAGCAGCACTTAATATTGCAATATTACAATATTCGAAATTTTTATGAGCTTCTTCAAACATTTCACTTGCCGAAGTTACATTTACTATTTTAATAAAATCGTTTGAAAGCCTTAAACTAACAGGTCCTGATATCAATGTTACTTCTGCACCTAGACTTGCAGCAACCTCAGCAATTGCATAACCCATTTTACCACTAGAATGATTTCCAATAAAACGAACAGGATCGATTGCTTCAAATGTTGGTCCAGCTGTAATTAAAATTTTCTTCCCTCTTAAAGGTAATTTACCTAAAATATCCTTTTCTATAAAAGTAATGATATCTTCAGGTTCTGCCATTCTACCTTGCCCTATCAATCCACTAGCTAATTCACCAGTAACTGCAGGAATTTGAATATTCCCGAAGCCTTTCAACTTCTCAAAAGATTGTAAGGTTGTAGGGTGTTTGTACATATCCAAATCCATTGCTGGAGCATAGTAAATTGGACATTTAGCCGATAGATATACCGCTAACAACAAATTATCACAAGTACCATTTGCCATTTTTGACATGGTATTTGCAGTCGCAGGAGCAATAATAATCAAGTCTGCCCATAACGACAACTCCACATGATTGTTCCATTGAGCATTATCATCCTCCTGATTTACAAAAGATGAATATACTTCGTTTTTTGACAAAGTTGAAAGGGTTAATGGCGTTACGAATTCCTTTGAGGAAGGCGTCATAACCACCTTAACATTGGCGTTTTGTTTAACCAGAAGTCTAACTAAAAACGCAGTTTTATAAGCAGCAATACCGGCAGTAATTCCTAGTATTATATTTTTACCACTTAAAACCACACTCTAGTTTTCTAATTCTTCGTCTTGAGTATTTCTATGATAAATTTTATCATCTAACCATTCTTGAACCGCTATGGCATGTGGTTTTGGAAGTCTTTCGTAAAATTTAGAAACTTCAATTTGTTCTTTATTTTCAAAAATCTCCTCTAAGCTATCGTTATATGTAGCAAACTCATCTAATTTCTCTAATAACTCCTTTTTAATGTCACCATTAATCTGAACAGCTCTTTTTGAAATAATTGAAATTGCTTCATAAATATTATTTGTTGGAGCATCAATTAAATTTTTATCAATTGTAGTTGTATTCGAAGGTGCCTCAGAATTTTTTAAATCTTTCATATTATTAGTATTAACTTGAAGTTTCTTTTTTTGTTTTCGATAATCGTTTATCTATATCTATCATTATTTCATCTACCTCTTCCATCAAATCACTTTCCTCGAAATATTTAACAAAACTATCGTAATATTCTTTAGTTTCCATCAATCTTTTATCAACTTTGGATGGCACACTATGAATTGCTAAATTATAAGAAGCGCTATATCTTCCAAAAAAAGCATCTTTTCTATAAACCGAACCTGGATGGTCGCTTATAAAATTATCAAAAGACGCAATTGCAGATTTATAATCAGATATTTTATTATATTGTTTAGCAGTTTCAATTGCTTTTTTCTCTATTTTTAAAGTTAGCTCTTTTACATTTTTATTGGCTTTAATCCTGTATTCTGAATTCGGATATGTATCAATAAAAGCTTGTAATTTTTCTAAACCTGTATAGGTATCTTCTTGATCTAAAGAAAAAACTGGTGACAACTCATAATAACTTACCGCAGACTTATAAGCAGCAAGCTCAACGCTGTCGCTTTTTGGATATGAAATTACAAATCGTTCAAACTGGTAACCCGCCAAATAATAATCTTCTAAATTAAAATAAGTATTCGCATACATGTACATTAATTTTTCAGCTTCAGGTTTCCCTCTATAAACAGGAACAATCTGCTCCATTAATTTTAAGGCCTTTTTATAATTTCCTTGTACATACATGGATTCAGCCATATTGTATTTTAAACCAGCATCAACCCCTCTTGATACTTTTTGGTAATTAGTACAAGAAGAAAAAAGGATAATTGATAATAATAGAATAAAACTCGGTTTCATATATTTAAAAAACATCGTGCAAAAGTAAACAAATTAACGGGATAACAAAAACTTATTATTGTGCTAAAATAGGCTTAGTATTATAGATAAACAGTAGCTTTTTGAAATATTTAACTAGATTTTTTTATTGAATTATTTATTTTCAATAAACAAATCAATTTTAGAACGCAAATTATTACTAATTCCAACTAAAGGCAAACGAACTGTATCATTACAAATTTTCAGTTTTTTAAAGACCGCTTTAATCCCTGCAGGGTTCCCCTCTTCAAAAATATAATCGATTGCTGAAGCTAATTTATAATGAATTTTATATGCTTCATCTACTTTTCTATCCAGCCCTAACTTTACCATTTCTGAAAACTCTTTCGGAAAACCTTCCCCAATTACTGAAATTACTCCTGCTCCACCAGCTAAAACCATTGGAAGGGTAATCATATCATCTCCAGAAATCACCAAAAAACCTTTTGGACAACCATTAATCAGCTTCATTGCTTGAACAATATCTCCAGCTGCTTCTTTAATCGCAATGATATTTTCGAAATCGTTTGCCAATCTAATCACCGTTTCTGGTGCTATATTAGATGCTGTTCTTCCGGGCACATTATACACAATTATTGGTGTATCTGACGCTTTTGAAATTGCTGCAAAATGTTGGTAAATTCCTTCTTGAGTTGGTTTATTATAAAATGGAGAAACAGAAAGTATTGCGGTAAAGTTTGATAAATCTGTTGACTGAACCTCAACAACAACAGCAGCAGTATTATTTCCTCCTACTCCCAAAACTAAAGGTAATCTTCCTGCATTGGCTTCAACAATTGTATTGACCACTAATTGTTTTTCTTCTTTTGAAAGTGTAGCACTCTCAGCAGTAGTCCCCAAAACAACTAAATAATCTATTCCATTATCAATGTTATAATTTACTACATTTTTCAATCCTTCTACATCAACCGAAAAATCTTCATTAAAGGGTGTGATTAATGCTACTCCTGTTCCTATTAATTTTTTCATAACTTTCCTCACGAACGCGGGGATCTCTTTTAATTAACTATATTACTTTGCACTTCGGCTCCGCTCAGTGACCACTCAACTCAGCGAGTTTTCTGCTTAACATAAACCTCAACTGTCAATTATTTTATTTTATTCAAAACACGTAAATATTTTATTAATTCACGTTTAAAATCATTTGTTTTTAATGGATCAACATTAATAATTAAATCTGAAATCCGACTATCAACCCCTTTAAAACCAACTTTAAATTTAGCTTTACTTTTTGTCATCATCAAATCTAAATAGTTGTTTTCTCCTTTATAAAACCCAACCAAAATATCAAATGGGAATTCTAAAAACTCGTTTGCATTCTGATTCTGAATAATTCCTTTCCAAGAAAACTCTTTATTATTTATTTGATTTTGACGTAAAGAAGGTAATTTATTTTTTACATTCATAAACGTAAAAATCTTCACATCCTTGTCTTTTAGACCCATTTCTTTTGAAGCCTCAAAAAGTTTTTCAAAATCCTGAAACAAATCTTCATCCACCAAATAACCCATCGTCACAACAGAATCGTTTAAATTAGAAATATCTCTATTTTTAAGATATAACGCTATCTTCTTCCGTAATTGTTTTCTTTGAATTATCTTAAACATTCGCTTTTAAAAAATCTTTACAAAAATACATTTTTAGTGCTTAAAAATATTCAATTAAGAGATCATTCCTAAAAAATCATCTTCTGTAATTATTGACACTCCTAATTCTTCTGCCTTTGTTCTTTTACTCGGTCCCATTTTATCTCCAGCAACTACATAACTAGTCTTTTTTGAAATAGAACTCGATACTTTTCCTCCATTTTGTTCAATGAGTTGCTTTAATTCATTTCTAGAAACTTTATGAAAGACTCCTGAAACTACAAATGTTTTTCCTTCCAATTTGTTAGTTTGACCTGCTAATTCTTCTTCTGAAATTTCCAATTGCACTCCATAAGATTTTAACTTCTGAATGGTATTTCTATTTTCTTCAGAAGAAAAGAATTCAATGACACTTTTTGCAATCACATCACCAATTTCATCTACGTTAATCAATTGTTCTTCGGAAGCGTTGGCTAAAGCATCAATACTTTTATAATGTTTAGCTAATTTTTTTGCAACCGTTTCTCCAACATACCTGATTCCTAATGCGAATAACACTCTTTCAAAAGGAATCTTTTTTGAAGCTTCTACTCCTATAATTAAATTCTCAGCACTTTTTTCTGCCATTCGTTCTAAAGGAAGAATCTGAGCTACTGTTAATTCGTATAAATCGGCATAATTGGTAATCAATTCATTTTCTACCAAAAGCGCCACTGTTTCTGAGCCCAACCCTTCAATATCCATCGCCTTTCGAGAAATAAAATGCTGAATCCTTCCAATAATTTGTGGAGGACATCCATCTGCATTCGGACAAAAATGCTTAGCATCTCCTTCTTGACGAATGAGTTCTGTCTGGCATTCGGGACAATGTGTGATGTATTTTGTTGGTAATGAATTAGAAGGTCTTTTCTCTAAATCTACACCTACAATCTTTGGGATAATCTCCCCTCCTTTTTCTACAAATACGGTATCTCCTACTCGAATATCTAGCTTTTCAATTTGGTCGGCATTATGTAACGAAGCTCTTTTTACAATGGTTCCTGCCAACTCCACAGGTTCTAAATTTGCTACAGGTGTAATTGCTCCTGTTCTTCCTACTTGGTAGGTGATTTCATTTAAAATCGTCGCTTCTTGTTCCGTTTTAAATTTATATGCAATTGCCCAACGTGGTGCTTTTGCAGTATATCCCAATTCTTCTTGCTGAAATAAACTATTTACTTTTACTACTACTCCATCGGTTTCGTAAGGCAAGTCGTGACGATGCACATCCCAATAGTTGATAAATTCAAAAACTTCTGAAATACTTTTTGCTAATTTGGCAATTTTAGGAACTTTAAACCCCCAACTTCTTGCTTTTTCTAGGCTTTCATATTGTGTTTCAATAGGAAGTTTTTCTCCTACCATATGATATAACAAACAATCTAGTGGGCGTTTCGCTACTTCACTCGAATCTTGCAGCTTTAAACTTCCTGAAGCAGTATTTCTAGGATTCCGATAAGGATCTTCTCCTGCTTCAATTCGTTCTTCATTCATTTTATTAAATCCTGCAAACGGAAGTACAATTTCTCCTCTAATATCAAATCGTGGAGGATAATTTCCTTTTAATTTTAAAGGAATTGAATTGATGGTTTTTATATTGACAGTCACCTCATCCCCCTGATAACCATCGCCTCTGGTTACTGCTCTAAGCAACGAACCATTTTCATAAGTCAGACTTATAGAAGCACCGTCGTATTTAAGTTCACAGGTATATTCTACATCACCATCTACTAATTTTTTAATACGTGTTTCCCAATCTTCTAAATCCTCTTTTGAATAGGAATTTGCCAAGGAATACATTCTGTAATCATGCTTAACCGTATTGAAGTTTTTGGTAATCTCTCCTCCTACTCTCAAGGTTGGCGAATTAGCATCGTAAAACTCGGGATGTGCTTCTTCAAGTTTTTGAAGCTCTTTTAATTTTATATCAAAATCATAATCTGAAATCGTAGCATTATCCAACACATAATAGTTGTAATTGTGTTTTCTAAGTTCTTCACGAAGTTGATTGATTTGTTCTTCTTTATTCATAAAACAAATATAAAAAAAGAAACCTACTAGGTTTTAAAAACCTAGTAGGTTTGTATAAAAATTATAAACATCTAATTTAATATCTACGGAACAGGTAATTCAACCATAACAAACGCTTATTAGTACTGCAATACGTTTTATTCTGATTTAAATTTAATAAAACAAATTAAAAGTCCTTTTAAATTAATAGAATCTGAATAAACCAGTGCCGCTGTATGATTGTTGCATTTTGCATACATTTTATCCAGTTTATTCTTTCCTATTTCAAAAAGTTCTTTTCTAGTTGCAAGATCGACAATTGTTAATTTTGGCTTATTAGTATCACAAAAAACATCAACTTTTCTTTTTAGTTTATCAATTTGAGGTTCACCTTTGAATAATATATTTAGCGATTTATATCTTTCTGTAATATTTAATTCGATCGTTGGCGGAACGGAATTATGGGAATGACTTTTAGTTACCAATATGGTGTCTTTAAAAACTTCCCAACTTGTTTTTTTAATTACAAATTTATATTCTTCCGTATTTTGAGAAAACCCAAAAGAGTAAAACATTATCAGTAATAGAAAAGTTAGATATTTTATCAAAATATTATTGTTTTTCAAAATTCATTACACCCTTCTTATAACACTATTTTAATCAATCCTCAATAAAAATTTTACGTACTAAAGCAGCAGTTACCGCTCCAGCAATAGGCGCTACAATAAACAACCATAATTGACTTAATGCCATACCGCCAGCAAATAATGCAGGTCCTAAACTACGAGCTGGGTTTACCGATGTTCCAGTAATTGGAATGATTACTAAATGAATCAACACTAAAGAAAATCCAATCGCTAATCCTGCCATTTGTGGTGAAGCTGCTTTTGCAGTAGTTCCAAAAATAACCATTAAGAATAAAAATGTAAAAACAAACTCTGCTATAAATGCAGCTTTCATGTCGTAAGCTCCTCCATATCCTTCTCCCCATCCATTAGCTCCTAAAGCCCATTCTCCCATAGAGAATCCTGCAGATCCTGTCGCTAACAAATACAAAACTCCTGCTCCAGCTACCGCTCCTACACATTGGAACACTACGTATCCTACTGTGTCTTTCATTGATAATTTACCTGCTGCTAACATCCCAATAGAAATTGCTGGATTGATATGACAACCAGAAATTGGACCAATAGTATATGCCATAACTACGACTGCTAAACCGAAGGCAATTGAAATTCCTAACAATCCAATTCCTACTGGACCACCAGGTGTTACACCAGCTATAACAGCTGCTCCGCATCCAAATAACACCAAAGCAAATGTCCCTAATGCTTCTGCAAAATACTTCTTTGTTGAACTCATAATTTAAAAATATTTTTGTTAATATTTTTAAATATAGCATTTTCAATCTAAGTTCAGCAAAATTGTTAAAAAGTAAGTTGATTCGTTAATAAGTAACATTTCGATAAAAAAAACGAAATACTCAGTGCCCCAACTAACTAACTAACTAACTAACTAACTAACTAACTAAGCTCTTTCTGCATTCAACCATTTTGGTTTTTGAGGATCTTTAAAATTCTGCATTTTTTCTAATAGAGCATCAATGTTTTCATCAACTAATAATAGCTTAAAATTATCCATAGAAAGAAATCCTTTTTTGACCATTTTCTCCAACATTGCCAATAAATCATCGTAATAATGATTGACGTTTAAAAGTCCGATGGGTTTTGAATGTAACCCCAATTGAAGCCAAGTTAGGATTTCAAAGAGTTCTTCAAATGTTCCCATTCCCCCAGGCATAGTAATAAAACCGTCACTTTTTTCTTGCATCAACATTTTACGGTCGTGCATATTTTGGGTGGTGATCATTTCGGTTAAGCCTAAATGAACCACTTCTTTTAATTTTAGAAATTCTGGAATAATTCCGATTACCTTTCCATTATGATCTAAAGTTCCTTTCGCCACCAAGCCCATAATCCCGATTTTAGCAGCTCCATAAACTAAAGTAATATTATTTTTTGCTAATGCTTCTCCTAATTGTGAAGCGGCTTCGATAATCGCAGTATCATTTCCTTCACTACTACCACAAAACACACATATACTTCTTAGTTCTTTCATATTCTTTTACATTTTATCATTCGATCTTTATTGAATATATCTTTTTTAATTTCAATTTCTGAATAGCCTTCCTCTTTTAATAGCTGAAGCATTTTTTCTGCTAAATACTCATTAATTTCAAAGAAAAGTGCACCTGTAGGTTTTAAATATTCCTTTCCGAATTGAGCAATTTTCCTATAAAACAAAAGAGGATCTTCATCTTTTACAAACAATGCCGTTGCGGGTTCGTGTTTCACCACATTTGACTCCATTAATTCTTTTTCTAATTCCCGAACGTAAGGTGGGTTAGATACTATAATGTCAAATTCCAAATTTTCAAACTTTAAATTCCAAGTGTTTGAATCCAAAATATCAGCTTCAACAAAATCTATGTTTACCTCATTTAATTTCGCGTTCTGTTTTGCAACCCCTAAGGCTCCTTTTGAAATATCTAAAGCCGAAACTTTTGCATTTGGCAATTTTGAGGCTAATGAGATGGCAATGCAACCACTTCCAGTTCCAATATCTAAAACCCTAATATCTTCTTCTCTATCATCTCTTCTCTCTTCTCTTTCTTCAATAACCCAAGAAACCAATTCTTCCGTTTCAGGTCTAGGTATTAAAACATTCTCATCTACCTTAAAAGGAAGTCCAAAAAATTCTGTTTCTCCGATAATATATTGAATAGGTTCAAAATTTTTAAGTCGTTGAATAGCTTTTTTAAACTTTGAAACAGTTGCTTCGGAAAGAATTTTATCTGAATTCAATACTATTTTAATTCTTGACATACCCAAATAATGTTCAGAAAACAAATTAAAGAAAGATTGTACTTCTTCTGAAGGGTATAATTCCGAAATAGAACCAACAAAGTATTTTTTTAATTCTTTAATTTTCAAAACCTATAAATCTTTTAGCATATGCACCGGACAGGAATAATGACCAGTATTTCCCATAGGGCCGTCGATATATTTAAATTCATTTTTCTGATATAATTTTTGAGCAGCTTTCATATACGTCATCGTTTCTAAATAACATTTATCGAACATAAAACCCTTGGCTTTCTCTAAACATAAATTAATCATTTTTGTTCCCAACCCTAAGCCACGTGCTTCTTCTAAAAAATACATTTTTTGTAATTCACATACATTTCCTTCATAATTATCCAGTTGAGCTACTCCTGCTCCACCTAGTATTTTCCCATTTAATTCAACCACAAAATAGAAGGCTCTCGGTTTTTGATAGACTTCATACAACGTATCTAAGGTCTTATCTGCATAGGCAGTTCCAACTTTCGGAACTCCAAAATCCACCAAAACCTTTCGTATCACCTTGGCAATATGCGGATTATCTTTTTTTAAAATAGGTCTAATTATCAGTGTGTTCATATAAATTAATCCTCGTATTTTTACCCTGTGAAGATACACGAAAAATATATGTTGCGTTGTATTCAACTTGCCAAAAATGGTTTGGGCTCTACGTATCCTAACCCTTTGGTAGGCTGTGTGATTATTCATAAAAATGAAATTATTGGAGAAGGATGGCATTATCAATCTGGTAAACCGCACGCGGAAGTAAATGCAATTAATAGCGTTAAAAACCTGTCACTTTTAACCGAAGCAACTATTTACGTGAGTTTAGAACCTTGTTCTCACTTCGGAAAAACACCTCCTTGTGCCAATTTAATTATTGAAAAAGGAATTAAAAATGTGGTCATCGGAAGTGTAGATCCAAATCCGAAAGTTGCTGGAAACGGAATCAAACTTTTAAAAGTAAATGGTTGTGATGTTACCGAAGGTATTTTAGAGAAAGAATGCAACCTACTCAACAAGCGGTTTTTTACGTTTCACCAAAAAAAGCGTCCTTATATAATTTTAAAATGGGCGGAAACGAATGATGGATTTATTACTCCTATAAAATCAAACAGAAAAGACACTGCTCCTGTTTGGATCACCAATAAAACTTCAAGACAATTAGTTCATAAATGGCGTGCAGAAGAGCAATCTATTTTAGTAGGAACACAAACCGTAATAGATGACAATCCTAGTTTAACTACTCGTGATTGGCAAGGAAACTCTCCCATTAGAATTGTGTTAGATAGGAAATTACGGATTCCCGAAAATGCTTCTGTTTTAGATGGAAGTGTAAAAACTATAGTTGTTACAGATAAAAACTCGGTCATTGAGCGGAACCGAAATGGAAAGAATCTTGAAAATAATATTCATATTGAAACTATCAATTTTTCAAAGAAAATAGCTCAACAAATTTGCGACATTATATATAGATATAACATTCAATCGGTAATTATAGAAGGCGGTGCTAAAACACTGCAAACTTTTATCGATGCTAATCTTTGGGATGAAGCGAGAATTTTTACTGGAAATATTGCTTTTACAGAAGGAACAAAAGCTCCGATTTTAAAAGGAAACCTAATTTCAGAAGAAAAAATAAATAAAGATACTTTACGAATTTACAGCAATGATTAAAACGATCATATTTGATTTTGGTGATGTATTCATCGACTTAGACAAAGAAGCTCCTTTTATTGAAATGGAGAAATTAGGAATTACTTCGTTTACGGAAGAAATGATCGAAACCAATAAATTATATGAAACTGGAAGAATTTCCACTTCAGAGTTTATTGAATTTTACAGAACTGAATTCCCACATATTTCTGAAAAGGAATTGACCGAAGCTTGGAACTCCATCATTTTAAATTTTCCCGAACATCGATTGGAGTTCTTGAAGGAATTAGCGGTTTCAAAAAAATACGAATTGATACTTTTAAGTAATACCAACGATTTACATATTGAAAAGGTAATCGAAAATATGAGCATCGAAATGTATAAACGTTTTCAAAAATGCTTTGATGCTTTTTACCTTTCTCAAGAAATTCATTTTAGAAAACCAAATGCTGATATTTATGAGTTTGTCTTAAACAAGCATCACATAAAAGCTGAAGAGACATTTTTTATTGACGATACGTTAGAAAACATTGAAACTGCAAACATACTCGGAATTCACACCTGGAATATCAATCCTAAAACCGAAGATATTATCAATCTATTTAGCATTCATAAAGAATTGTTTTAAATTCACCCAAAATTAGAAATTTGTGTTTTATTTAATCGCCAGCATATTAGTATTTACCTTAATTTTTATAGTTTTCAAACTCTACGAACGTTTTAAAGTAGATATTCTTCAAGCCATTGTTGTCAACTACATCGTTGCTTTTTTTACGAGTATGATTGCTTATAAAATTCAAGTTGGGTTTGATGATTTATCCGTTTCCAATATCGTTGAAATGGACTGGTTTTATTATACTTTTGGCTTGGGTGTCCTTTTTATTGTCGTCTTTATTTTAATTGCAAAAACCACACAAATCAGTGGGCTTTCGGTAGCTTCAGTTGCAACTAAAATGAGTGTTATTATTCCTATTATTTTCGGATTGATTTATTATAAAGAAAGTTTAGGCATATTAAAATTTATAGGAATTCTATTTGCGTTGATGGCAGTTTATTTTGTTTCCGTTAAATCGAAAGACGGATTAAAACTCAGTAAGCGAGATCTAATTTTACCTTTATTAGTCCTACTCGGAAGCGGAGTTATAGATACTTCTATCAAATTTCTAGAAGAGGCTTATGTTGCTGAAAATGACATTTCAATTTTTTCAGCAACTATATTTTTTAGTGCTGCTGTATTAGGAATCTTCCTGTTAATTTATAATTCATTTAAAGGAAAAGTAAAAATAGAACTAAAAAACATCATTGGAGGAATCGCTCTAGGAATTCCAAATTATTTTTCCATCTTCCTTTTAGTAAAAGCATTGCGAAGTGACTTGTTAGAAAGCTCTGGAATATTTGCTATTAATAATGTTTCTATCGTAACGCTTTCTACCATTGCAGGTATTATTCTGTTTAAGGAAAAACTCCTTCCGAAGAACTGGCTGGGAATTGCACTAGCAATTTTAAGCATCGTTTTAATCGCACTATAATAATGAGTACCATAAAAGACACTTATAAAACTATCACCAAATCTTCTGAGGAAACACTCTTTAAAGATCGAGGTAGTAAGTTTTTTGGTTATGCTTTTCCGGTAACTACTGAAGAACAAATTAAAGAGCATATTGAGCAATTAAAAAAGCAACATTATAATGCTCGTCATTGGTGTTATGCTTGGCAAATGGGAAAAGAATACGAAAGATTTAGAGCAAATGATGACGGCGAACCTTCTAACAGTGCGGGAATGCCAATTTACGGACAATTACAATCGTTTGATGTTACCAATATTTTAGTGGTCGTAGTTCGTTATTTTGGAGGAACTAAATTAGGAGTTGGCGGATTGATACAAGCTTATAAAACAGGAGCAAAAATGGCTTTGGAGGCTTCAAACATTATCGAGAAAACCATTGATGAAGATTTTATTCTGAAATTTGAATACCCCGAAATGAATACCGTAATGCGAATTGTAAAGGATGAAAATCTAACTATTACGAATCAGAAAATGGAATTGGATTGTGAGTTTGCAATTTCAGTTCGTAAAAAAGATGCGGAAAGAATATTTCAACTTTTTGATACTACTTATAAGATTTCTATAAAAAGAAATGAAGATGAATAGGTTTTATTTCGGCACTTCGGCACCGCTCAGTGACCGTTTCAACTAAATTCGTTTCGGCTCCACTCAACGACCACACTTCAATATTAATCTTTCAATTTTTCAAGTAAATAATCGGGAGCTTTCATTAGTTTTTTGGTAGTACTATTTACAAAAACCAAAGTGGTAGTTGCCGTGACTAAAAGCTTACCATCCTGATTATGAATTTCATAATAAAATTCGATTCTAACAGAAGGTGTTTTTTTTAAGGTTGATGTTACAGTAACAATGTCATCATAATAAGCTGGCTGTTTAAAATTAATATTTAAATTTATTACAGGTAACTCTACATTACTATCTTCCATATATTTATAAGAAAAACCTAATGTACGAAGCCACTCTGTACGCCCTTGTTCTAGATACAAAGCGTAGTTGCCATAATATACGATTCCCATTTTATCAGTTTCACCATATCGTACTCGAATATCTGTTTGTGTTTTTTTCAAAATATAATAACAATATAAGGAAGATTTGTTGTAGTTTTATCAGGGAGATAATATGAGAAAAAAAAAGGGAATATTCAATACCCAAAGTGTTTTTTTTATAACTTTTTTGTTCACATATTTGCATTGTTAAGAAAATGTTATGAGACATAACTTTTTAACAAAAAAACCAACAAACAAAACTAATTAACCTCCCACTTTAACTATGAGCAAAACAGCTAACTTAGTCTGGAATAAATGTCTAACATTTATCGAAGACAACATTACTGCTCAAGCATATAAAACCTGGTTCGAACCAATAAAAGCTGTTAAACTAACTGAAGACGCCTTAAGCATACAGGTTCCTAGTAAGTTTTTTTACGAATGGCTTGAAGAACATTATGTAAAAATTCTTAAAGTTGCCCTCACTAAAGAATTAGGTAAAAACGCTAAGTTGGTGTACATTATTAAAATGGAAAACACCTACGGAAACAAGCAACCATTTACTGAAAAAATTCCAAGTTCAAATAGAAATCATTTGCGCTCACAAGAAGTAGATGTTGCCACAAAGAACAAAAACCCAATGCTTAAGAATCCCTTTATTATTCCTGGGATTCGTAATGTAAAAATAGAATCACAATTAAATCCAAATTATAATTTCGATAATTTTCTAGAAGGAGACTCTAATAGATTAGCACGTTCTGCGGGAATGGCAGTTGCCAACAAACCAGGCGGAACTTCATTTAATCCTTTATTGGTTTTTGGAGGCGTTGGTTTAGGGAAAACACATTTAGCGCACGCTATTGGTGTTGAAATAAAAGATAAATATCCAGAAAAAACAGTACTTTATATTTCAGCTGAAAAATTCACGCAACAATATATTGAGTCCGTTAAAAAGAATAACAGAAACGATTTTATTCATTTCTACCAGATTATAGACATTTTAATTGTAGATGATATTCAATTACTTTCTGGAAAAGCAGGAACACAAGATGTTTTCTTTCATATATTTAACCATTTACACCAAAACGGAAAGCAAGTTATTTTAACAAGTGACAAGGCTCCTGTGGATATGGTAGACATTGAACAACGTCTATTATCTCGTTTTAAATGGGGACTTTCTGCTGAATTAAATCACCCAGATTACGAAACAAGAGTAGCGATAATCAAAAATAAATTATATCGTGATGGTGTAGAAATGCCAGAAGATATTGTTGAATTTTTAGCCAATAATATCAAGACCAATATTCGTGAATTAGAAGGCGCTATTATTTCGTTAATCGCTCATTCTTCTTTCAATAAAAAGGAAATCACCATAGATCTTGCTAAAAAGATTGTAGATAATTACGTAAAGAATACAAGTCGTGAAGTTTCTATAGATTACATACAGAAAATTGTCAGTGAATATTTCCAAATGGATGTGGATACACTTCAATCTAAAACTAGAAAACGTCACATTGTACAAGCAAGACAATTGGCTATGTTTTTTGCAAAAAAACTTACAAAAGCTTCGTTGGCTTCTATTGGTTCACAGATTGGACAGCGCGATCACGCAACTGTACTACACGCTTGCAAAACTGTTGACAACCTCTCTAGTACTGATAAGCAATTCAGAAAATACGTTGAAGATTTAAATAAGAAACTTACTTTATAATTTGATCTTCCATAGTTCTATTTAATATTTTTCAGAAATGAAAACAAAAATTCTCATGGTTTGTTTGGGAAATATCTGCCGATCACCTTTGGCTGAAGGAATTCTCAAATCGAAAGTTGACACATCAAATATCATTGTAGATTCCGCAGGAACAGGACATTGGCACATTGACCACCAACCTGACCCTAGAAGTATTGAAACTGCCAATAAACACAATCTTGATATCACCTCACAAAGAGGACGGCAATTCACTCAAAGAGATTTTCAAAATTTTGATTATATATTCGTCATGGATACTTCTAACAAGGAAAATGTGCTAGCATTGGCTCAAAGTGACGAAGAAAGAAACAAAGTTCATTTAATATTAGACGAATTATTTCCAAATGAAAATGTAGATGTACCAGATCCATATTATGGTGGTGATCAAGGATTTGAGCAGGTATACCAGATGTTAGATCAAGCTTGTAATGAAATAGTTAAACGACTTTAGTTTTATTATCGAAGTGTTTTTAGTATTTTAGACGCAAACTAAATGCTATGAAAAAAATTACCCTAAGCCTACTTGCATTACTAATCACTACTATTACTTATTCACAAGAGGTAATTATCGATTTATTTGCTAATGGGTTTTCAAACCCAACAGACCTACAAAATGCTGGAGATGATCGTCTTTTTGTAACTGAAAAAGCAGGTGAAATAAAAATACTAAACACAAACGGAACTATTAATCCAACTCCTTTTTTAGATATTAATTCTATAGTAATAGACCCTGGAGGCAGTTATGATGAAAGAGGTTTATTAGGTCTGGCTTTTCATCCAGATTATACTAATAATGGGTATTTTTATGTTTATTACATCAATAATTCTGGAGACACTCAAGTTTCAAGATTTTCTGTAGATGCTGGCAATCCCGATATTGCAGACCCTGCTTCAGAGTTTCAATTATTAAGTGTATCACAACCATTTACCAATCATAATGGAGGGTGTATGCAATTTGGACCTGATGGATATCTTTACATCGGAATGGGAGATGGCGGAAGCGCAGGAGATCCAGGAGATAGAGCTCAAAACTTAAATTTACTTTTAGGAAAAATGCTTCGAATAGACATTAATAATACACAAGGCGGGAATAATTATGCAGTACCAGCAGACAATCCATTTGTTGGTGATCCAAATGCTTTAGATGAAATTTGGTCTTATGGATTAAGAAATCCTTGGCGTTTTTCGTTCGATTTTCAAACTCAAGAATTATGGATTGGCGATGTAGGGCAAGGTACTATTGAAGAAGTTGATAGAGAAACTGCAGGAGATTCTGGACTTAACTACGGATGGAGATGTTATGAAGGTTCTCAGACCTATAATACAAGTGGTTGCCCAAATCAATCTGAATTGACTTTTCCCGTTGCAGAATACACTCACTCTGGTGGTAATTGCTCAATTACAGGAGGATACGTATATAGAGGTTCTATATACTCAGACATTTTAGGATTATACTTTTATGCTGACTTCTGTAGCGGAGAGATAGGAACTATTGATAATGCAAACAACCAAATAAATCATGGTTCATATTCAGGATCTTGGGTTTCATTTGGTGAGGATAATTCAAACGAGTTATATCTTTTAGATAATTTTGGATCTATTTACAAAATTAGAGGAGGAATTCTATCAAATCCAGATTTTAATGAAAGTGACATTACTTTATACCCCAACCCTGTTTCAGATAGTTTAAAGATTTCAGTTAAAAATACAACCATTAAAAATGTTATTGTTTACGACTTAAAAGGAAAAGCAGTAATAACTAAAGTCAATCTTACGAATTCTGAAGAAATCATTAAAGTTAATTCATTAGCAGCTGGAATTTATATGATGAAAATCACTTCGGAAAAAGGATCAACTATTATTAAAAAAATAATTATAAAATAAGAAAATGCAGCCTCAAGGAAATTTATATTTAATCCCATGTACTTTAGGTGAAACCGCGCCATTAGAGGTGTTACCTTTTTTAGTAAAGAAAGCTATAGAGGAAATTGACATTTATATTGTTGAAAATGAAAAGAACGCTCGAAGGTTTATTAAAAACATTTGCCCGAAAAAGTCACAGCCAGAGTTAAACATTAGTTTAATCAATAAATACACAGAAGAAACCGATATTCCTGATATGTTATTACCTTGTTTAGAAGGGCAAGATATTGGTGTAATCTCTGATGCAGGTTGCCCAGGAATCGCAGACCCAGGTGCATCTGTGGTAGAACAAGCTCATTTAAAAGGAATAAAAGTGGTTCCTTTAGTTGGACCTTCTTCAATATTATTAGCAATGATGGCAAGCGGATTTAATGGCCAGAACTTTACATTTAATGGCTATTTACCAATTGATAAAAGAGAGCGTAGAATGGAAATTAAACGCTTAGAAAGGCTTTCAGAAGAGCAAAATCAATCACAATTATTTATTGAGACTCCTTACCGAAACAATCAAATGTTAGAGAGTATTATTAGCACACTTCAACCGCAATCTAAATTATGTGTAGCTTGTGATATTACACTCCCAACAGAATATATAAAAACTCATACTGCAAACGACTGGAAAAAAATAAAGGTGGATCTACATAAAAGACCCACCTTGTTTATCATTCAGAAATGATGCTTTATACTTTTGCTTTTTTATCTCCAACTATAAATGAGGTATCATAGCCAGAAAATTTCTTTAAATAATATTTAATTGAAGTACCAAATGCATCTTTAAACACACTAGCACCACCACTTCTTAAATATTTCTTTACATTTCCAACACCTCCTAAATGTGCAGCTGCTAAAATTCCAGACTCTGTAATTTTTATACCTCCAACATATTTTCCTTCATAGGTTCCAATATAGTATTCTAATCTTCCTTTATTTCTTGACGCTAATGCACAGAAAGCTTTTTCTTGCATATAACTATCATCAATAAAATCACTATAATCGTGAATACCTACCGCTTTAAGTGCAGATTTCCCAAATTGGTATTTTCCTAAATATCCGTATTTATTAATTACCGAATAATTACCTCTAGATTCTTTAAAACCTAAAGCTTCTTTAAATCCTACTAATGTTTTTCCAGTGAAAAGCAAGTAAGATGGCTCAATAGAAAGTAGCATTTCTGCTTCCTCCTCAGTAGGTACATTATAACATAACTCCGAATCATCCATTCGGTAGCTAGATAAATCTACCTTTTTCTTAAACGAAAACCCTGATGTTATACCTAGTACAACTACGAGTAATAAACTTGTTTTAAATAAGTTAAGATTCATTTTAATCAAATTTTTAGGTATATTCCTACACCTTTTATTTGCGGGTGCAAAGATACAAAATAAACAGTCCCCTTTTTCGGAAATTAAAATTTATTAACATGTGCTTTAACAGTATTCAATATTGTAGGATTATTCTTAATTTAAAGAATTTAAAAATCTAATGACTAATCAGTAAAAAGTGGGAGATTTTATTGAATTATGATTAAAAAGCAGAAAGAAACAATGAAAAATATATAATTGTTGATTTTAACACTTTATTGTGCTGAAAACTATCTATTTACCTTTTTTTTTGATATCCAACGGACATATTCTTTCTTATTTCGGTTGTGTTGTGCCAAAGTTTTAGCAAATTTATGATAACCAAAATTTGTAACATCGGCAACAAAGAAAATATAATCATGATGTTCGTAATTTAAAACGGCATCGATTGAAGAAATATCTGGCATTGCAATTGGACCTGGAGGAATACCTGTATATTTATAAGTATTATAAGGAGAGTCCAATTCTAAATCTTTGTACAAAACACGTTTTATCTGCTGATCAAAATCATTATCCAATAGTTTCTTAGAATAAATAACGGTTGGATCTGCCTGTAATAACATTCCTTTTTTTAATCTGTTAACATATACTCCTGCTACACGTTTTCTTTCATCAACTTTTGCAGTTTCCTTTTGTACAATTGCTGCCAAACTTATTACTTGAATTTCAGTTAAGTCAAGTTTTTTAGCTTTACCAACTCTATTGGCATTCCAGAAATTCTGATATTCTTTAAACATTTTATCTCTAAATCCTTCCGCAGAAACATTCCAATATACATCGTAAGTATTAGGAATATACATTGCCAACGCTTCATTTAAACCAAATCTCTTTTCAGCTAGAAACTTTTCATTTCTAAAAGCATTAATTAAAGACAAACTATCTGCTTCAATCTGTTTTGATATACTCCCAGCCAAATTCTCAAGCCTTTCTTGATTGTTAAATTTTATTGAAATCGGAACATTTCCAGTTCTTATCGCATTTACAATATCGTTATTATTCATTCCTTTTTTAATAATGAAATGACCCGATCTAATATTGGAAGGGTATTCTTTTTTATTTGCAACAGTTATAAAAGTAGCAGGATCGATTAATAAAGGACTCAAGTCTTCCATCACTTCAGAAAAAGCAGCATTTGTTCCAATATAAATATGCGCTTCATTGTTGTTGAATGCCGTATTAGGAACAAAAATATTATTATATACATAATATGCAAATCCCCCCATTCCTACTAATCCCAATAATAAGGTAGCTACTAATACTTTTTTTAAATTACTCATTTATTAATTGATATTGTAATTCGTTTTTAAAGATTCCTTTAGAAGAAATCCAATCTTTTTTTATTCCTGTTTTTATAAAACCTGCTTTCTTAAATAGTTTGATACTTGCTATATTATCTTGGGTAATTCCTGCGTAAACCTGATGTAATCCTAAATGAATAAACACATAATCACTCAATAATTGTAATGCTTCGGAAGCAAATCCTTTTTGTTTATTTTCTTCGGAAGTGATTAATATTCCAACTCCTACCCTTTTATGTTTGGGTTCAAAATCGAATAAATCGATGCAGCCAATTGCCTTATTACTTTCTGAAACACAAATAACCAGACGTAATTGCTTGGCTTCATAAATATCTTTATGAGAGTTTTCTAAATATTGTGTCAAAACAAATCTTGAAAACGGACTTGTAGTATTACTCACTTCCCAAACAGATTCGTTATTCTCTAATTGAAAAAGAAAATCTAAATCAGTTGGCTCTAAAGCACGTAAATAAACGTTATTTCCTTGTAAGGTTTTCATTCCCAAATTCCTTTAAAAACTTGTGTTGCAGGCCCTATTAAATATACATTTTCATACCCATTTTCAGTTTTATTAAAACTCACTTTTAAATCTCCTCCTTGAGTCCTTAATGTAATATTATTTGAATCGGTTTTATTGGTTTCGGATAAAGCAATAGCTACTGCAGTTACTCCTGTTCCGCAAGATAATGTTTCGGCTTCTACCCCACGTTCATAAGTTCTTACTGCAAAAATATTTTCTGAAATGGGTTCTACAAAATTGATATTAGAGCCTTCTTTTCCGTAGGTGTTATTCCGAAGAAACGCACCTTCTTTTTCTACATTATAAGTGGTTAAATTTGAAACTAATGCTACATGATGCGGTGATCCAGTATCCATAAAAACATAATCTGAAGCCACTTCAACATCTTCAACATTATTCATTTTCAACGAAACAATTCCTTCATTTATAGTTGCTTCGTGCAAACCATCTACCGCTTTAAAAGTTGTTTGACTATCAATAATTTCTAAGAAATTTGCAAAATGAACTATACATCTTCCACCGTTTCCACACATAGAACCAAGTTCTCCGTCAGCATTATAATAAACCATCGTGAAATCTACGTTTGAATTCTCTTCTAATAATAACAAACCATCTGCGCCCACACCAAATTTTCGATCGCAAAGCTGCGAAATTAATTCGGTGTCCTTACTCGGAAACTCATTGTTTCTGTTATCGATGATTACAAAATCATTTCCGGTACCTTGATATTTATAAAATTCAAATTTCATTGTGGCAAATATAGCAAATTACCCTGATGCTTTCATACGACCTATTGGCGTTAATTACAGTAAATGTAACATTCCACCTCAAAGTCTCGTCCTCTTAAGCGAATCGCGAAGAAGGATTAAAAGTCTAAGCGTTATAGAAACCTTATAGCATTGTTAAATACGAGTTAAAGTTAATCTAACAAAGAATATTTTGGTCAAATCCTTGTTATTTTTATATTATAAAACAAACATTTATTAAATATTATATCATGAAACAAACATTTAAACTATTTGCAGTGGCACTTATAGCTGGTACTTTTACATTAATCGGATATAAATATTTTATGGAGGAAAACGAAATTGCCTTCATTCAACAAGAGGAAAAACCTTCTGTAATCAATGCAAGTTATTCGGCAACAATTCCTGTTGAATTAGATTTTACGGAAGCTGCCGAAAAAACAATTCACGCCGTAGTTCACGTTAAAAATACTACGATGGCAAGGCAAACCAATAGTGTTCAAAATTACTTTTTTGGTGGTGGTCAACCTAGAGCGATGGTTGGTTCTGGTAGTGGTGTCATTATTTC
>JASFZG010000181.1:0-16715 GCA_046055745.1 Flavobacteriaceae bacterium
ATGCAGAAAATTAGGTATATGCCTTCAGAAAATTGGGACTTCAACTTAGGCTTGTTTTATACAACCACGAGTGATTATTCAAGATACGACCGTTTAACCAGAAAGAAAGACGGGCAATTTAGATCTGCTGTTTGGGATTATACTCCACAAGAATGGATGAGTGGAAATTTTGAAGTTACTCACAACGGAAACACTTTTTACGATAAAAGTATTTTGACTTTATCCTATCAAAATTTTAAAGAAGGAAGAAAAGACAGAAACTTTGGAGATGCTATTTTATATGAAACCAAAGAGAAAGTAGACGCTTATACTTCTGCATTAGATTTTATCAAAAAGTTTGGAAAAAGCAAACTGTTTTATGGTGTTGAATATATTTATAACAAGGTACATTCTAACGGAAAGAAAACGGATATTTTAAACAGAGATATTGCTGAAACCGTCTCGCGTTACCCAGATGGGTCTACTTGGCAATCGATAGCAGCTTACATGAGTTTACAATCTAAATTAACAGAAACCTTATCGTTACAAGTAGGATTGCGATACAATCATATATTATTGTATGCAGATTTTGACACTCCATATTATGATTTTCCTTTTACGGAAGCAGATATAAACACAGGAGCCTTAACAGGAAGCGCAGGATTAACTTGGCAGGCAAGTAATATTTTAGGGTGGCGTTTCAATTTTTCAACCGCATTTAGAGCACCAAATATTGATGATATCGGAAAGATTTTCGATAGTGAACCAGGTTCTGTTGTAGTTCCAAATCCAGACTTAAAACCAGAATATGCCTACAATGGTGAAATAGCAGCTACCTTAAATTTCGAAAATGTAGTAATATTCGATTTTGCAGGATATATGACCTTTTTAGAAGATGCATTGGTGCGAAGAGATTATAGTTTAGATGGTCAAACCGAAATTATTTACCAAGGAGAATTAAGTAATGTACAAGCCATTCAAAATGGAGGGAAAGCTGAAATTTATGGTTTTGAAGTAGGAGTTGAAATCAATTTTTCTAAAAACGTACAACTTACTTCACAGTATAATATTACTGATGGTTTTCAAGAGGAAGAGGATGGAAGTCATGTGGCAGTAAGGCACGTAGCACCACAATTTGGAAACACGCATTTAACCTGGAAATTAAACAAGCTAAAACTAGATGCTTTTGCAGAATACAATGGGGAGTTTAGTTTTGAAGACTTAGCGCCAGGCGAGCAAGGGAAACCTTATTTATATGCTTTAGATAAAAACGGTAATCCATATTCACCTTCTTGGTACACTTTAAATTTGGGGGCACAATATCAAATCACCAAAGCCTTTCAAATTAATGCAACCCTAGAAAACATTACCAATCAACGTTACCGAACCTATTCTTCTGGTTTGGCTGCTCCGGGGCTTAATTTTATCGCTGCGGTTAGTTATAAGCTTTAATAGCCACTTTTCGTATATTAGTTGTTGATATATAGATGTTAGCGGTCAGTTGGAAAAACGAAAAACACGAACAGAAAAATGAGAGCAGTAATAATTTCAATAATAATATCAGGACTTACTTTTTTGACTTTTCTCGTGACTCTAATTTTAGGTTTGACAAAGAAAAACAAGAAATTAAAACTGACGGCATTGTTTGCTTTTATTGTATTCATAGGAGTTACTTGTTGGACAGGATATAAGATTGTCAATAAAACTTATAATAAAGTGGCTGATACTTTCAAAATGAGAACGGGGGACGAGATTTATGATGCACTATTTGACAAAAGAAAGACCGACTGTATTAAAATTATAAATTATCAAGACCAAGTTGTTCCTAAAATAGATTATGCTATTTGGCTTCATTTTGAAACTTGCCCAAAAGAACTCGAACGGATTTTATTAAAACACAACTTTGATGGAGAGAAACTTCCGACTGACAAGTGGAGCGGAAAAATACCATTCGGAGAAACAATTGAGTGGTTTAATCCAAAGTCATTGGGAGACACCATAATGGTTTATGAATTTTCAACAAACGATAGTAGAAACATTCAGACTATTTGGACTAATTTAGGCAGTACTGAAGTTTTTGTCAGAGACATATTAGATTAAAAATTAGATTGAAAAAGAAAATCCGAACCGCTAACAAAGTATAACGTTCATTGCTACTACTCGCCTATTCTGAAAATTCTTTCGAAATTTCAGAAGGTTCGGTTTCTTTTGCTAAATTCGTATTTGAATCAACGCAACGAAAAAGCGTTATACGAGACCGTTATGTGCAATAAAAACATAAAGCTGGTGGAAACAAAACTGAGACTTACCATCTCAAAAACAGTTGAAAATTCTTAGGACAACTGAAATCATAAAATGATTTGAAAAAACAAATTGAAAATAATATTAACAATGAGTAACAAAAAAGTACTCAATAAATTTAAAAACATGAAAAAAATTAAAACATTAGCCTTAAGTCTTGTATTAATGGGGACTTTATTATTTACAACTCCTGCAGAAGCAGGACATAATAGCGGAAATTATATAAATGGTGATGGATGCTTAGTTGTTTGGGAATCTTATACTTTTTTAGGTATAACTTGGAGTTATAACGAAACAGTTTTTTGTAATTCTGATGGATCTCCAATTCAACTTTAATTAACTTAATGAATAAGCCTAAGTTTTTTTCTTAGGCTTATTCAAATAATATTCTATGAAAAAATATATAATAGCTATAATACCATTTATTTTACCTTTTTATTCCTATTCTCAACAAATATATAAAGGTAGAGTGCTAGATAGTCTAAGTAAGAAACCTCTTTATTTAATAAATGTATCTTATATTAAAAAAGATATAGGAACATATACAGATGCAGAAGGGTTTTTTGAAATTAAGAAGGATACCACTGATTATTTATTTATTTCTTCTGTTGGCTATAAAGAAAAAAAAATTTCTATAAATAAATATAATAATGTTCCAATATTATTGAGCGAGAAAGTTGAAGAGTTAGAAGAAGTTTATATTTCAAACAAAAAAATCAAATACTCAGAAGTTAAATTAGTTGGTTTAAAAAAGAAATTAAAGGTTCGCACTACATTGCCTTTTGGATATGAATTTAGTAATTTAATTATAAACCCATATAAAAAAAAAGGTGTAATAAAAACAGTTATTTTAGACTTAAATAAGTCAAAAAAATATGATTACCTTGCCACTTATAATATCAAATTTTATAATTACGACCCAATAAAAAAACAGCCTGGAGAATTAATTTATTATAGGAATATTATTATTAACCCAAAAAACAAAACCTATAAACTAAAAATTGATGTAGAATCTTTAAAAATAGATTTTCCTGAAAATGGTGTATGTATTGGAGTGGAAATTGTTAATTCAAAATATGACGAACCAATAAAAAATATGGCAATAATTGCTCCAAAAATAAACTTCACACACACAAAAGATTTTGATATTTTGACTTGGAGCCGTTATAGAAATAAAAAATGGAAAGAAAGAACAAGAAAATCAAGAGTAAAAAAAGAATATATAAATGGAAGTATCAATCTTGAAGTTCGTATTGAAAAAAAATAATAAAAACATTTTAATTTCAGCTTTAATATTTATCATAACTTGTATTGTTTTAGTTTTTACAATTAAAAAAGAAATTAAATTCAGCAACTATGTTTCAACTACTGTACTTAATCCAATTAGCAATTTTTCTAATAATTCTAAAAATACAGTATTTAAGACGGAATTCAAGATTTTGAATTTAAACGATGGTCCTTTTGTTATAACAAATGTTTATAGTGATGGTGATATTGATTTTTTGGAAACTAGAATTAAAAAAATTATTGATACTTGTAGTATAGCAATAATACAAGCAAAAGTTATTTCAAATAAAAAAGGAAAATTCTTAAAAACAATATTTATAGAAAGTAATTCTAAAGATGGAATCATTAAATTACAAATAGTTGGCAATTAAAGCACATAACAATAAATATACGTAATAGCGGTTTTAGTGATAAATTTAAAGGTAATCACTCTTTTTTACTTAATGTTTTTCCGAAAGTTTAGAGCCTTGCAGACCGCTACTACGCATATTCAAACCGTTCCCAACTAGAAAGCAAGGAGCATTCCTGAAAAAACTAAAAACTAAATTCCTCCCTAAATTTACTCAAAGCTTCCAATAAACCAACTTCCTTTTTATCACAGAGTTGTTGAATACGAGAATCTTGTGCTACTTTTAAACTTCGCATATTCATATTTTGAGTAAGATAAGTAAACTCTAATGTTGGATACATTTGCTTTAAAACATCTACAATTTCATTGATGCTATAATTTTTTTCAACTAGATTATAAGTGTCAGGTTTAAACTCTGAAAACAATAAATTCCTCAATAAAGAACTCACTTTATCAATGTGAATAAAAGAACGCATTTGGTTTCCGTCACCGTGAATTCGAATATGATTTTTAAAATTTGCTTCAAACATAAATTTGTTAATCACGGAGTCAAAACGCATACTTTTACTATAGCCATATACGTTTCCTAAGCGGAGAGTGTAGGTGTCTGTTTTCGTGTTTTGAAGCCGTTGCACATGTTTCTCAGCATTCCATTTCGAAATTCCGTAGAAAGTTTTCGGGTTGGGAGTAGAGTTGATATCCAATTCGTTTTCTGAAGCTCCTCCATACACCGAAACGCTACTTACATAAATAAATTTTGAAACAGTACTATTTTCAATTAAATAAGTCAGTTCTGCAGTTCCCCAATTATTGGTTTGGTCAAATTCGTGCGGATTCCGGTCTGCAAAAGGAGTGGTTACTTTTGCAGCTAAGTGAAAAACCACATCGGCTTTTTCCACCTCCACTTTTAGTTTTCTCGAATCTAATAAATCGCCAATCACCAAACGGACTTTTTTGGAAGGTAGCTTAGATTTTCCAATAAATAGGTTAAAGTTTTTTCTATATAAATTATCGTACACTACGATTTCTTTGATAGTCTTTTCTTGTTCTAATAAATAGACCAATTCGGTGCCAATATAACCTGCACCACCGGTAATTAATATGTTCATTTTATTAAATCTTTATGTAAACCACATTCGGTTTTGTTTTGTCCAAACCATCTAGCAGATCGTTCGTCATTAGCATCAAATTTTCGAGTACAAGGAGCACAGCCAATACTTACGTATCCTTCTTTGTCGAGGGGATGTTCAGGTAAGTTATACCTTGTTCGATATTCGTAAATTTGTTTGGAAGTCCAGTCTAAAATAGGATGAAATCTAATCGCTCCAAAAGGAGCTTCTTGTTCTATTTTCATTTTTTTTCTTGCGGAACTTTGAGCTGCTCGTACTCCGTTAATCCAAACATCGTATTGCATTAAATACGGTTCTAAAGGTTGTGTCTTATTTAAGAAACAACAATAATCAGCATTGGAAGCAAAATAAAAATGACCTTCCTCGTCCTTCTGAAGGTTTTTTGGAACTTGCGAACGTACATCTATTACTTTCAAGTTTAGTAATTCTGAAATATGATCTTTAAAAGCAACGGTTTCTGAAAAATGAAACCCAGTGTTGATAAAAAGTACTTCAAATTCCACTTCCGAAGTACTTAAAATATGCAACAACGGAATGCTATGAGTTTGAAAAGAAGAGGTGATAAAAAGTTTTTTTCCAGCTTTTTGATACCTCTTTAATTGTTGATGGATTTCGGTAACCTTCATTTTTGTTGTTAGAGTGTAAAATCTGTCTGTTCGTCCCGATAATTATCGGGACGAACAGACAATTCTTATTTATTTCCTTTAACTTTAATAGATCACAAAACTAACTAGAATACAATGATTCTTCGAAGACATTTTGTTCTTTTTTTGTGTTTTTAGAAAAGGTTGTCACTCTATTTTTACCCAATGTATCTTTTGGTGGTTTTATATGATAATGACGTAAATCGTGTTCCACTTGTCGTTTGCTACTAAAGCTGGAAACACGTTTTAAATAACCAATTACCCGAGTGGCGTGATCCACATTTTTAGACTCACATTCTGGGCATTTATAAAGTGTTTGTTTGTCAATATGATTGCAGTCGTTACAAATGGTAATTTTAATATTAAAACAGAAATAATTACAACCCGATGCAGCCGTAGCATTCAATAGATTTATAAAACCATCTTTGTTGGGAGTTTCTTCTAAATTTAAATGAAGCGCAGAACCACCATCTAAATATTGAATGTTTTCATTTCCGTGGAGAATAATTTTATCGAGGGTATTGGTTTTATGATCTTCCACCACATAGAAATACGAATTATAACAATCACGAGGTACATAAAGCCCGTCGGCACGATCCCATTTTGCATTTTTAACACCTAAGTTTTCAGCAGGAACAAACTCGGTGTTGAACATATAACCGTATTGTTTTTTTGCTAATTTATTTTCATCGTAAATCACTTTTAAATATTTATTCACGAATTTTTTATAAGCGGTATTGTTGCTTACTTGAATTCCTTGACTTTCTGCAGCTTCTACCATTCCGTTGATACCAATGGTTAAAAATTGTTTGTCTAAAGTGATAAAACCAGCTTTATAAACGGGTAGTAATCCTGCTTCTTCATATTCTTCAATTAATTTTCTATAGGCTACTTGATACTTGTGAATTTTCTGTACTTCCTCTTGAATATTAGCACCTTGTTGTATCAAGCGATTCATATTTAAAGTAATCACATTTATAGAGCCCGTTGCCACACCACCAGCACCAAGGGAATAGCTAAAAGTATTATCACTAATCTCACTTCGAAGACGACAACAGGAAGCTAGGCTATCGGCACTTTCAGATTGATAGATAAAAAATGAATTCCCTTCACTTAGTTCTTGAGCGCACATTTCGGTAAATTCTTTGTCTACAGGAGTTCCGTCTTTTACCAACATCGCAGCGGTAACCACTGGAAAAGTTAAGACTGCTTTGGTGCGTTCTTCATTGAACCATTTCATAAAAAAGACCTGCAATTTTTTAACATCTTCCCATTGTGGTTTAGTCATATCTGGAAACACAAAATCTTCGAACATAGTTGAAAAATATGTTTCATCGTATAGGGAGATATTCCAAAAAACTGACTGATAACCTCTCGCAGCTGCTGGCTGATTTACAGCATATACTACGTGTTGTAAATGATTGGCAATTAAATCGGGATGTTTGTCCATATAATTTTCACCATAATCTTTTTTCGCAAAATGATCAAAATACATTAAAAACTCTACCGTTGCCAAAGCTCCAGCAAATTGAGAGCTAATGGCAAAAACAAGATTTACAAACTCACCACAAAAGCTTTCCAAGTGTTTTGGGGCCTGACTTTCACCGCCTAATTTTGTAAGTCCGTCAAACAAAAACGGATACATACTTATGGAAACACAATAAGGTTTTAATGAAGTTTCATCGTGAACATAGATTTCGTGATTTTCAATTTGTCGAGTGTATTCATTGGCTAAATCTTCCCCAAAAATAGACTCGATTTGACGTTTTACCAAAGCACGATTTACCTGAATATTTATATCTTTATTCAGTTCCGCTTCCATCGTAGCGATGTTTTTTGAAGTTACATTGGCATTAGCATCTACTTTAGAGCCATCGGCAGCGTTGGAAGAGTTGATGTAATGGTCTATAAAATCAATTTTTTGTGAAACTTGGGTGTGGGTTAGTCGTATCATACGTTTAGTTTTTACTGAATAAATAATTAAGTTTTTGATTAGTTTTTACATTTATAAATTTTTGGTTGGTGAATTTATTTTCAAGTCCACCTAAATTTTGTTTCCATTTTCCTGTTTTTAGGAAAGTGAGTTCGGTTTTAATCACTTCGGAAATAAAATCTTCTCCTGTATAAAGACAAGTTTTTAAACCCTGTTTTTTTGCCATTTGAAGCATGTTAATTAGTTCCTCTTCATGCCATTCGCCGCCCATAAAAAGCACACAAGTAGCTAAGTTTTTATATTTATTTAACAGTGAAGTATATACGTTCTCGGTGAGGAGGTTTCCGTTGCCTTTTTTCCAAAGAAAAGGAGAGTGACAGCCCTCACAATGCAGGTTACAGCCCGAAATAGAAAAGCAAAGACTAATCTCTCCAGGTACTTCTTGAAGCACCACCTGAAAGTCGTAATAATACATGACATGATAAAAGAGTGATTAGTCTTTATAAAGATAGTTTTCTGAATAGTTGATTTTAAAACTTAAATGAGGAGTTATCAAAAATGTTATTAACAAGTAAAATGAAAAGATTTTTTCTGAAAACGACTATGATAAAAGGATTTATAAAAATGAATAGCTAAATAAAATATTTCAGAAGCTATTTTAGGGCTTCATTTGAGTAAAAACAAAACCGTTAAAAAGAAAATTAAAGGAAAAGAATCTAATTTTTTTATTCCTTTTCAGTTTTATTAGAGCTTGTAAATCTTAAAATTAGATAACCTACAATACCGGCAACTAGAGAGCCAATGATTACACCTACTTTTACAGAGTTAATGCTAATTAAATCGCCTTCAAAAGCTAAGTTATCTATAAAAATAGACATCGTAAATCCAACTCCTGCAATAGCGGCAATCCCAAATATTTGTTTAAAATTTACTCCTGAGGGTAGTTCGGTGATTTTGAATTTTAAACCTAAATAAGAGAATAATGCAACCCCAATAAACTTTCCAAAAAACAAGCTTAGCGCAATGTTTGCCATTAAAGTGAAGTTAAAATCATAACTAGTACTTATCACAACTCCTGCATTAGCAAAAGCAAAAACAGGAAGAATAAAATAAGCAATTAAGCTATGAAGTTTATGCTCTAAATGTTGGAGTGGAGAACGGACTTCAGTGGTTAAATCATCAAGATTTTCAATACATTTTATCTCGTCACTAGTTAGTAAATGGTTTTCATCATTATCTGAAGCGTCTAATAATTTACTAGAAATAAAATTTATGTTTTTTGAAAAAAACGGAATATCAATTCGCCTTTGAACAGGAATGGTAAATGCCAAAAGAACTCCTGCAATGGTAGGATGAATCCCAGATTTTAGGAATAAAAACCAGATAATAACTGCTAGTACAATTCCTATGGTGAAAGAATACTTTTTCTTATAATAAAGTAAGGCTAATCCTCCGATGATTAGCATTCCGTATAAAATGTAAATCCAGTTAATTTCGGAACTATAAAAAACTGCAATTACTAGTATGGCGGCAATATCATCAATAATAGCAAACGCAGTTAAAAATATTTTTAAACTTAAAGGCACTCTTTTTCCTAGGGTACTTAAAATTGCTAATGCAAAGGCAATGTCTGTTGCCATTGGGATTCCCCAGCCTTTTTCAGTTTCTGGGTTTTGGTTTAATACTAAAAATAATACAATAGGAATCACCACTCCACCTAATGCTGCAACCAGAGGAAAGGTTGCTTTTTTTAACGTATTTATTTCTCCAACCAATAATTCTCTTTTTAATTCTAGGCCAATTAAGAAAAAGAAAATTGCCATTAATCCATCGTTGATCCAAAAAAGAAGTGATTTTTTTAATTCAAAATCTTGAAAAGAGATTCCGATTTTATATTGTAATAAATTTTCATAGGATGCTCCATAAGATGTATTTGCCCAAATTAAAGCGAAAATAGTTGCACTAAAAAGCAGGATACCTGCTAAACTTTCGGTTTTAATAAATTTTTGAAACGGACTAAGGAGAATCTTTTTTATCATTTATTGTTTTTTAAATCAACCCTATTAAAGAATATTGAACAAGGTAATTTTAAAAATTGAATAAACAAAAAGAGACTGTCTAAAAAGTAATAATTAAACTTATCTGTCTCCTTGAGCGCGGTCGAAAGGTTCTTGTTTTTAACGAGCAATAGTTTTCGACTGCGCTCAAACTGACATAAAATTTACTTTTCAGACAGTCTCTAAATTATATTTTGCTAATAATTAATGAGGAAGCGATTTTCTAAAATACCCGTAAGCAAAGGTTCCAAGTAATGCTGCACCTATAAATACAATAAATACAGTATATCCTGATCCTACTAAAACAAACATCATTCCAGAACAAACACCGGTAAGTGCCCATCCCATTCCGAAAATAATTCCGCCTAAAATATAACGCCACCATTCGTGACTCTTGTCATTAAACTTTACAGTTTCGCCGTGAACGGCTTTTATTTTTCCTCTTTTAAAAAGTTGTGTAATAATAATTCCTATGGTTACACCGCTCATAATAATCCCATACATATGGAACGATTGAAAGTGAAACATTTCTATGATTCTAAAGGTTGATATTGCTTCTAGTTTCCACATTCCGAAACCGAATAAAAAACCGATGATTATATATTTGAATAATTTCATTTTTCTGAGTTTTTAGTTAGATAGTTATTTGTAATATTAAAGGAAGTAATAACCAAGTCATAATTAGTCCTCCAACGAAAAATCCAATTACAGCTACCAAAGATGGCAATTGTAAGTTTGCAATACCGGAAATGGCGTGTCCAGAAGTACAACCTCCAGCGTATCTAGCTCCAAATCCTATTAAAAAACCACCACCAACAATGAGGATTAATCCTCTAACTGTAAATAGAGATTGCCAAGAATATAAATTCCACCATTCAGGTAAATTTACACCGTGCATTGTGTCTTTTCCAGGAACGATATGTACGTTATCAGCTGTTAAATAGGGTTCTGGTGATATTTGGTTTAAGGTGTCTAATGCTGCTTGAGAAATATGTGCTAATCCGTCGCCACCAAAATAGTTGGCTGCCACATAACCTCCAAACATAGCACCTAATGCTACCATTAAATTCCAGCCTTGCTTTCCCCAATCAAACTCAAAAAAGTCGGCATATTTTCCAGCTCCATCTGCAGCACACATGGTTCTTAAGTTTGCTGATAATCCAAAATCTTTATTGAATTTAAATAATAAATAAAGTGTTACTCCAATAACAACACCTCCCATCCACCAAGGCCAAGGTTGGCTGATGAACTCTTGTATTTGTACTACGGTTTCATTCATGATTTTTAATTTATTGATTAGCAAATTTAGATCTAAATATACCCTAAAAATATGACAATTGTCAATTCAAGAATTTAATTGAAAAAGAATTTTTTTACTTGATTTGGTTTAAATTTTCATCGTAAAGCCCAATTAAAACGCTATTACCTTCCCTGTCAATTTTTAACCCTCCGTATTTTGCAGCTTCATATTTTTCTCCTTCTCCTTCCTGAAAGAAGAATGATTCTGCACCAATATTTATGTTCCAATTCCCGTAGGTGAAATTGATTAAATATTCTCCTTTTTGAAGTGGTTCTTTGTTTTCTTGAATTCTAACTTTTTCAGCAACACCATTATCTTTTAATGTAACTACATAATAACCACGTTTTGAAATACTGTCTAAATATGAAAAATCTGTTTCAGAAATTTTATACCGCAATTGCATATAATCTCCTTGTATTAACGATCTTGGATCTACAGGAGCTAATTCTAAAAGCACCAGTTCGCCTTCTTTTAAAACGTTTTCTTTTGAAAGGATTCCGAAGTTAAAAAACACTAATAAACCGACTAAGTTGACAGCGATGATATACCATTTAATTTTTTTCATTCTGCAGCAGTTTTTTATTGATAATTAAATAGAATGTGATAAATAATAATCCCGAACTAAATAGAATAATTGATTTGGTTAGAAGAGTAAAACTTAAATCGTAATAATATTGCGAAATAAAATATATAAACGAAATTACGCCAAGGGCAATCCCCGTTTTATAATTTACATAAAAGCTTAAAAGAAGTATTAATAAAGCTCCAGAAATGGAAGGCGAAAGTACAGTTGGTATTAAAGTAATTGCTGTAACCCCGAAGATTAGATAGTTGTTTTTAGAGGATTCAATATTAAAAACTTTTATAATTTTTGAAACTAAATATAGAATAGCAACAAAAAATATTAAAGAGGAAATCCAAATATAATTAGAAG
The DNA here is from genome assembly GCA_046055745.1 of Flavobacteriaceae bacterium. Taxonomy (GTDB): domain Bacteria; phylum Bacteroidota; class Bacteroidia; order Flavobacteriales; family Flavobacteriaceae; genus Marifrigoribacter. The sequence goes on from JASFZG010000181.1 coordinate 11,915, forward strand.
AAATATTCGAAAAACCATTAGAACTAAGTGCAATTAATCCAGCGAATAAGGAAAATATAATTCCAATTCTAAATGGATTGTATAGCCTAGAAATATTTTTGTTTTGGCAAACGAGTTTTGCTTCATTTAGCATTAGATACACTAATAAAACAGTATTTAAAGTAATGTGTAGGTGAATTAGATTTCCTAAGTTATAGGAATCTATTAGCGCCAATAGACAACCATTTATAAATAATATAGAGATGAATGATAATAAATAATTTTTGTTTATAAATAGTGAAATAATAGCAAGACTTAGTATGATTAAAATAATATTGTTTTCTGTGAAATTTAAACCTGAAAGTCCAAAAGCTAATAAGCCAAAACCTGTAACAAACAAGGAAACACTTAAGGTGTCTAATATTAATTTATCTTGAGTTCTAGTTATAACTATTCCAGAAATGATAAACCCTAAACCAAAAATCACCAAACTTATTTCCGAATCGTAAAGTCCAGCAATTAATAAAAACCCAAGAAAAGCCATGGTTGCTAAAAATCCTCCAAAAATAGAAAGAATTTTAATAGCCAAACTTGATTGGTTTTCTTGTTGAGAAGTTAATTCGTTTAATAATTCAGTTTCGTTGTAAGTGAAACTATCTCCTTCAGAAGAATGAATATTTTTAACTTTTTCTAATATATAATCCTTCCTATTCATGGTTCCACTTTTTATGTAAATCGATTAAATTTTTAATCACTAAAGTCACACTTCCAATCACGAATAAACTGATCATTAAAAACATGGAAGCATCATCAGAAATTTTAATTAATAAAGAGGAGCAAATAACAATAATTCCAAAAGGAATTACAGAAAGATAAAATCCGTTTTTAAATGTATAACCGTAGTAAATTCCGCCAGCAAATAAAATAGCAACTAATAAAAGTAAAGCACCAAAAGTGGTATTGAAACTTTCAAAAAGACCGATTACAATTCCGAAAGTTCCAAAAATAACAATCGCTAAAACAATCGTTTTTGAAAACCAACTTGGTATTTTATAAGTGTCTTCATAATGAGTTATAAATAAAGAAACCGCGAGAAAAAAAGTATTAATTAGTGCCAATAATAAGAACACAAAAACCTCTGACCAACCCTGTACAACTTGTTCTGTATATAAAATAAAAGTAGTGTTTATTAAGACTAAAAAGAATATCCAAAGCGGTGGAAAATTAGAAATTACTACCCATAAAGTAACGGCAAAAGTCCAACCTAAAAAGAAATCGTAAGCATTGGCTCCTGTTTGATAAACTTGCCCGAAAACAGCAAATAAAACACCTACTAAAAGGACAGTACCAGTGAGTAAGATATTTTTAATTAGTAAAGTAAATCTAGAGAACAAAACTAGTAATGTTGAAACGACTACTAAGCCTTCCATCATTCCAATTTTTACAAATTTGTGAAGATCATTCCAATTATAAGCGAAGAAAAATAAGATCCCTGCGGTTGTAAAACTTACACCAAGACTGATTAATAACAAACGAAGAAACTTAGTCCAAACTTCAGATTTACTATATACATTTTTAGATAATTCAGACTGAACGGAATCTACTTTCCAATTACTATGCTTGCTAATTAAATGAATATCTTCTCTTGTGATTTTTTTCATATTAAGAATTGTTTGCAATTTCAGAAAGTTTTGCTTCCTTTTTAGCATATGTTTTTATTACCTTAACAGTAACAAATGCTAATGGGATTCCTATAAGTGATAAGACCATATCTGCTCCAGTTGCATTTATAAGTGTTTCTACAGAATCATCTTTAAAAGCATATCTAGTCACGTATTTTCCAATATAATTAGAAACCACCCAAAGACCCCACCAGACTCCAATGAGTTGTGAATTGTCTTCTACGTAATCGGTAGTTTTAGTTTTTAAAATTCCGATGGTTTTATCATTCATTTCTTTCATTATCTGATAAGGTCTATAAATAGAAATCACAGGAACAAACCAACTACCCGCTGCCCAACCTTCAGAATCATCTGTACTTGTGATAGTTCCTAAATTATAATATGCCCTTCGAAACCATTGTATAAAAGTAATGCCAGAGATAAAAAAGGCAATTAAATATAAAATAGCAATTCCTTGTTCTCTATAATCGTTAGTGTTAATCATTATTTCTGAAACCTCTTCATTATTCTGAAAAGCATTTAATAGACTATATTGCAAATAGGAAGAATAGACAGAAAGAATATCTAAAGCCATCACAATCCAAATAAGTGTTTGGGCAATTCTTGCTCTATGTTCGTTAGGCTTTATCTTATCTGTTTTTTTTTCTAACCCGATAGTAACATTTTCATCCAATTCAAATGAAGTGCAAACGCCTTCAAATTTCATGTTCATTCCTCTAATGTTACAAATGTTTTCAGGGTCTGTTTCTCCTCTTTTTCGGTTTAAGCATTTTTTGCAATACTGCAATTGAACGTCTGTCATTTGTTTTTAATTTATTTATCTGCAACCTCTCAAATATAGAAAATAAAAAGATTTTGAAAAATGATGGAATATGAAAGCGTAAAATAAGTAATTATAAGAAAAAATTCTTCTGAAGAAAAAACCTATTACAACTAAATAATAAGACGAACACCGCCTAAGTCTTCAATTTTAAAAGGGAATTTATCACTAGGAGAACCAATAAACATAAAGTTAATAGGAATACTCCATTCTTTAGATAGCTTTTTAATAAGTTGTGGAGTAAAACTTCCTTTTACCACCACAAATTCTACTTCAATATCTGGATATTCTTTGTTTAGAAAATCTATTTCTTGCTCTAAGTTTTCAGGAATTTTTTGATCTTTACTTAATACATGAACAATCTTTATTTTTTTGGTATGTTCATTTTTAGTGATGTAAAGCATCACTCTATTAAGAGTAGCGATGTTATCTCCCTTGGTAAAAAACACAAATTCTTGCGAGTTAATTTTATCTACTGTTCGTTGAATTTTTTTATCAAGTTTAATTACAAAAGCACGAATAGGATCAAAAATTGCATCAATGGTATTTAACACTAATTTTAATAAAATAGTACGATTAAGCATGATAAGAATAAACAAAATGGAAGGAACAAAATAATAAAGAAATACCATAAAGTTACTTGGTAAGCCATCTTTTGGAGGCATAATTAAATTTCCAACTAATGCAATTAATACAGCAACTATGGCTATAAAAACAGCTAATCTTGAAGCGCGTTCGGGTCTTGGTAATTGACTTCGTCGCACTTTTAATAGAATATTTCCGAAACCAAATAAAGCCATTACCAATAAAAATGATATAGTATAAACCCCTGCAAGAAGTTTTACATTTCCTTTGGTAATTAATAGTACTGAAACGCACAACAAGAAAAACATGATGATGATGCGATAAGAACTACCTCGTTTGTTTTTCTTTAAGAAAAAAGGCGGCATAATTCGGTCTAATGTCATTCGTTCTAATAAACCAGTAACTCCCACAAAGCTTGTTAATACAGCACCACTTAAGACTAAAAAAGCATCAATTGCTATTAAATAAGCCACCCAAGAACCACCAACATGTTTCCCCATTTCAACTAACAATGTATTTTGATAAGCGTCACTTTGTAAAACAGGAAGAGCAAATAAGGCCAAGGCAAAAATCGCCATTAATGGGTTAATCACGCTCACAATAACCCACATGTTTTTAAGTGTTTTTGGGAACACTCCCTTTTCTTGTTCTTCCACAAAGTTAGCCGAACTTTCAAAACCAGAAACTCCTAACATAGAGGCAGCAAAACCTAAAAATATAGCTTTGGTTATTCCTCCTTCTTGTGTTGGTAAATGCCAATTATCGAAAAATGTTCCTACTCCATTCTGAATTAAGAAATAAGTAATAAAACCTGCAAGAATTAATAATGATGCTAAATGAAATAAAAATATTCCAATAGCAACTTTTGCAGATTCAGTAATTCCTCCAATTGCTAATAATGCAAAAACTGCTAATAAACCAATAGTTACAGGTATGATTGGCATTCCTGTAATTAAATGGTGTAAATAATGAATCGCTTCATTCCCAGAAATCACCGCAGTAGCCATATACGAAAGCAAGGTTAAGGTTGCAGCAAACGACGCAGTAGATTTACTTGTGGTATTTAACAAAGCATTATAAGCACCTCCATTTAAAGGTAAGGCTCCTACAACTTCACCATAAATTTTCCTAAAAAGAAATAATACGAATGAAACAATTAATAAAGTAATCCAGGCATATTGTCCTGCAAATGCAATCGCTAATGCCGAAACATATAGCACCGATGAGCTGATGTCGTTTCCACAAATCGCTGTTGCTGAAAGTTCATTAAGCTTTTTATGAATTTTAGTCATTTTATGTATAGATAGAAAAATATACTATTCTAATAATAGAATATCAAAGTTAGGAATTCTATTCAATAAACGATATAAAACAAAAAAAATAATCACTAAAAACAAATATAAACGACTACAACCATTTGCAAACAACTATAAACGAAAGTAAGTAGGTAACAACCGACTCTCATTTTCTGGTCGCTGTATGTTTGCAGTGTTGAAATATTAGAGCTGCGATATTAAATAGTATTCAAGTTTTTAATTTCAATTTAATAAAAACCCAAAGGACGAGCCTGCGGAGAAATACTTAACTGTTTAAGACAAAAATTTAAAATTATGAACTCATTAAGAAACAAAGTACAGTTGATTGGAAACTTAGGAAATGATCCAGAAATTATCAATTTAGATTCTGGAAAAAAGTTAGCAAAATTTAGTATCGCCACGAACGATTCTTATAAAAA
>JASFZG010000182.1:0-5870 GCA_046055745.1 Flavobacteriaceae bacterium
GTAATTCCATTTTTAGTCAATAGATTATACCATTGAACTACTTTTTTAATATCACTTGGATAAACACGATCTTCATCGTAATCTGGAAGTACTTCGAAAAAATACTCTTCTAGTTTATCTTTTGAAGCCTTATGATTAATAGCTTCTCCTCCATTTTCTTTTTCAGAAATCTTTAAAAACACTTCGCGCAAAGGCAATTCTTCTGTTAAGGTATAGATTGCTATTTCAGAAAGCAGACTCACATTTTGACGTGCACTCACACTAATTTTTTTACCATCAATTAGCGATTTAGCTAAAAAGCCGCTTCTTGTTTGATTTTCTAATTTGTATAATCCTGGTTTTCCTGAAATGGATAATATTTTTTCTAAACTCATATTTAAATTAATTGTAATTCTATTTTTATAAGGAGCACAAATATCTTTGGTTAATATTTATTTTCCAAGTGTGTTAACGTTTCTTTTTTATATCGGGGAAACGCATTCGATAATCTACTCTAATCTTTCCTTTTGAAATATTTGAAAGCTTACTTTTTATCAAACGTTTTTTTAGAGGAGATAGTTTATCTGTAAACAAAACCCCTTCAATATGATCGTATTCATGTTGAATGATTCTTGCTGCAATTCCGCTAAACTCTTTGGTATGCTTCTTAAAGTCTTCATCGAAATACTCAATTTTAATATCTGCATTTCTAAAAACATCTTCCCGAACATCTGGAATACTTAAGCAACCTTCATTAAAAGCCCATTCATCCCCTGTTTCTTCAATAATTTTAGTGTTGATAAATACTTGTTTAAAATTGCCTAAAAACTCTTGTTCTTCTTCAGATAATTCCTCGTCATCGCCAAAAGGAGAGGCATCTACAATAAAAATACGAATCGGCAACCCTACTTGAGGAGCCGCCAGCCCAATTCCTTGAGCACTGTACATAGTTTCGAACATATTCTCAAGAATTTGTTCTAATTTCGGAAAACCTTCGGTTATTTCTTTCCCCAATTTTCTTAAAACTGGGTCTCCATACGCAACTATAGGTAAAATCATTTTTTATAATTTAAATAATCCTGTAATATTATTGTGGCACTAATTTCATCAATCAATGCTTTATTTTGGCGTTGTTTCTTTTTCAATCCACTATCAATCATTGTTTGGAATGCCATTTTACTAGTAAAACGTTCATCCATTCTAGCGGTTTTCATACCTGGAAATCTTTCAGAAAACCTCTGAATAAATTTCTGAATCTCTATCTCAACACTAGAATGCGTACCATCTTTCTGTTTTGGCTCTCCTATGATTACTAGTTCTACTTTCTCTTCATAAAAATATTTTTTCAGAAAAGAAAATAACTCATGTGAAGCAACTGTTGTTAATCCCGAGGCAATCATTTGCAATTCATCGGTAACAGCAATTCCTATTCTTTTAGTTCCGTAATCTATTGATAAAATTCGTGCCATATTTTGCGCAAAAATAAGGGATTAATTAAAAGTGACTTCTATCTTTGTGAAATTATTAAATAAATATGAAACAACTACAAGAAATTATTGAAAAAGCTTGGAATGACCGTTCTTTATTGAGTGATTCAGTAACTATAAAAACCATTCGAGAAGTAATAAATTTACTAGATGAAGGAAAACTTCGTTGTGCAGAACCTACAAATTCGGGTTGGCAAGTAAATGAATGGGTAAAAAAAGCAGTTGTTTTGTATTTTCCAATTCAGAAAATGGAAGTTTTGGAAGCTGGAATTTTTGAATATCACGATAAAATTCCGTTGAAAAGAGGCTATAAAGAAAAAGGAATTCGAGTTGTTCCTCACGCAGTTGCAAGACACGGTGCTTATATTTCTAAAGGAGTGATATTAATGCCTAGCTATGTTAATATTGGTGCTTATGTAGATGAAGGAACAATGGTCGATACTTGGGCAACGGTTGGTAGTTGCGCACAAATTGGTAAAAACGTTCATCTTAGTGGTGGCGTAGGAATTGGTGGTGTTTTAGAACCATTACAAGCCGCTCCAGTAATTATTGAAGACAATGCGTTTATTGGCTCTCGTTGTATTGTGGTGGAAGGCGTTCGTGTTGAAAAAGAAGCTGTTTTGGGAGCTAATGTGGTGCTTACTGCTTCCACAAAAATAATTGATGTCACACATTCTGAGCCTATAGAAACTAAAGGTTTAATTCCTGCTCGTTCGGTAGTGATTCCAGGTAGTTATACTAAATCTTTTCCCGCCGGAGACTTTCAAGTTCCTTGTGCTTTAATCATCGGAAAACGTAAAGAAAGTACCAACAAAAAAACGTCGTTAAACGATGCACTTCGGGAGTATGATGTTGCTGTTTAAAAATGGGTTTTAAAAATAAAAAAAGTTTTATCTTTCAACAAAAATAAATAGTCCTACCTATTTGATGAAAATTCTTGTAATTCAGCAAAAAATGATTGGCGATGTGTTGGTAAGCACCTTGCTTTGTAATAATCTTCGGAAAGCATATCCCAATGCTCAGATAGATTATATGGTCTATAAAAGTACCTTACCCGTTTTACAAGGAAACACAAGTGTTGATAATTATATTTTATTTGAAAGGAAACACAGGCGTAGTAAATTGGAATTTTTTAAACTTATTTTTTACGTTCGGAAGCAAAAATATGACCTAGTTATTGATGCCTATTCCAAATTAGAAAGCTGGCTAACGGTACTATTTTCTAACGCTCCAATGAAAATTTCCTATAAAAAAATAGGAAGAACATTTTTATACACACATAACATCGCGATGTCTGATGAACCAAAATCCAATGTAGGATTGGTCATCGAAAGAAGGCTTTCGCTTTTAGATCCTTTAAACTTAGACATTGAGATTGAAGTAGTTCCTAAATTAACCGTTACCGATAAAGAAAAGGAATTTGTTTCCAATTTATTTGAAGAGCATCATCTAGATAAATCGAAAAAAACGGTGATGATTTCGATTATCGGAAGTAGTCCTAACAAGACATATCCCTTGGAATATATGTCGAAAGTAGTTAATTATGTTTCAGAAAAAACTGATGCAAATATTCTTTTTAATTACATTCCGAAGCAATTAGATTTGGCACAAGAAGTATTTGACAATTGTTCTGAAACTACTAAGAAAAATATTTATTTCAATTTATTAGGAAAGAATTTACGAGAATTTATCATCATTATGGATGCTTGCGATTTGATCGTCGGAAACGATGGTGGTGCAATCAATATGGCGAAAGCATTGAATAAGCCTTCATTTATTATATTTTCTCCCTGGATTGAAAAGGAAATGTGGTCCACTTTTGAAGATGGAAAGCTACATGATTCTGTTCATTTAAAAGATTATCAACCTGAATTATTTTTAGAAAAATCAACCAAACAATTAAAGGATAGTTCCATTGAACTTTATCCTAATTTAAAACCTTCCTTCTTCAAAAATAAATTAGATAGTTTTTTAGACTTTAATTTTGCTGTTAATAAAGTGACATCTCTAGTAACTAATTTCAATAAAATATATTCAGAACACAAAACATTTCCATTATCTGCAGTTATCATCACCTATAATGAGGAAGAACATTTAGAAAAGTGTCTTTCTTCTTTAGTTGGAGTTGCAGATGAAGTTATTGTGATAGATTCTTATTCTACTGATGGTACAGAAGCTATTTGCCGTAAGTATAATATTACTTTTATTCCGCATAAATTTGAAGGTTATATTGAGCAAAAAAACTATGCAATTCAGCAAGCTACAAACGACTACATTCTTTCATTAGATGGTGATGAGGCGCTTTCAGAGGAATTGAAAGAATCTATATTAAAAGTAAAACCTCACTGGGATCACGATGGTTATAATTCAAAAAGATTAAACAATTATTGTGGACAATGGATTAAACATTCTGATTGGTATCCAGATAAAAAATTACGATTATTTAAAAAAGGAAGCGGTGAATGGCGCGGAATAAACCCACATGATAGTTATACTTTAAAATCTGGGAAAAAGCTCGGAAAACTTCAAGGAGACTTACTTCATTGGATATATAGAGACTATGATGAACACAAACAAAAAGTTGAAAATTTTTCAAACATAGCCTCTAAAGCATATTATAAGCTTGGAATAAGGTCTACTTTTTTTAAAATTATTTTCAGACCTTCTTGGGCATTTTTTAAATCCTATTTTTTAAGATGTGGATTTTTAGACGGCAAAAAAGGTTTTTTAATTTGTAAAGAGCAGTTCAATGTAACATACTATAAGTATATTAAGTTATACAGATTATGGCACCCAAAAAGAAATTAAGGGTTTTTATATTTATCTTTCCAAAAGAATATTCTTCTTTTTAAAGCAATCTTATCGTAATATTTTTTTTGAAATGCTTCAGTTACCCCCCACATATCATTAAAAACTTTTGATTCATCAATATTTAAAAGTTTAGCATATTCATTTGCCATTATTTTCACCATACTCTTTTTGTGAGTAAGCTTTGCAAAGTTTTTAATTCTTTCATTATAATCCATTTTTTGAAATTTCATTCTATTTAAATCTACTAAATAGAACTCATAATTACTAGTAATTGGATTCTTGGTAATTAAAGTATTGCCCGGGGAATGATCTAAAAAATTTATTCCTTTTTCATGCAAATCAAAAGTAAATTGTGTGAATTGCCTTAAAATAGTGTCATAATCTAGATAATTTTCGTTCAACACAAGATCTCTGTATAATAATAAATAATCTAAATCTTTACTTACATAATAACTATTCCGAAGAAAAATAAATTTACTAAATTCAAAATAGGCAATTGGTATTGGAGTTTTAATATCTAAACTTAACAGTTTATTCGCATAAAAGAAAGAACGATTAGCTTTAGATTTTCTGAATATTGAATATACAACACTATTAATGATATGAGGAATCTTGAAAGACTTTATATTTAATTCAATTCCATCTAAACTGACTTTTTTTATTGTATTTCTTTCTCCTTCTTCTCCTTCTAGTTTATCAAAATTTGTTATAAGATCAGAAATTTGATTAATATCTATTTCATTTTGATTCTTATTAAAAATATAGTGTTTTTTAAATTGCATTAGGAATTATAAATTTAATATTGCGTTATCAAATAAAAAAATAGTTATTTCTTTATAAAATTAATATTTTTCATTTTGAAAATTTAACTTTGCAAATATAGATGTTCATTAACTAAAGTAGATATGTTCAAGCATTTTTTAATTACTCGGTTTAATTTAAAAAAAACGGATTGGAAAACCAATAAAAATAACAAACCCATTCTTACCAATGAATGGCATAAAAACCGTTTTCAATTATTTAAAAACTACTGTTTCCCAAGTGTAGCATCACAAACCAATAAAAACTTTGATTGGATTGTTTATTTTGACACCTCAACCCCTATAGAATTTAGAGAAATAATTACAAGTTTGCAAAATGAAATGAGTAATTTCATACCTATATTTATAGACGGGATGACACAATTTCTACCTTCAATTAAAGAATATATTAAAGATTTTGATGAAGAATTTATTATTACTACAGGAATAGACAATGACGATTGTATTAGTAAGCATTTTATTGATAAAATTCAGAATAAATTTGATAAGCAAGAATTTATGTTATTAGATTTTGTCGACGGTTATACCATTCAAACTCAATCTGAAATAAAAATTGGAAAAAAACTACATCAATACAATCCATTTATTTCATTGTTTGAAAAAAATGATAATCCAAAAACTATTAAAAATGTATCGCATAGAAATTGGAAAAAGGAAAAAAATATAGTCCAAATAAGAGATATTAGAATTTGGTCTTCTGTTATTCATCACGAAAATAAAGTAAATGAATTTACAGGATATGCTAACGTTAATTTAGATGAGTTTTTTGAAA
>JASFZG010000183.1:0-4159 GCA_046055745.1 Flavobacteriaceae bacterium
CTGGAACCAAGCAACCGGAGGTGAAAACAAAAAAATGATTGCGGGTATACTTGCAATTTTAATCGGTGGTTTTGGGATCCATAAATTTGTACTTGGATACACTAAAGAAGGAATTATTCAAATAGTAATTACTTTTATTACTTGTGGTGCCGGAAGCATTGTAGGATTAATTGAAGGAATCATCTATTTAACAAAATCTGATGAAGAGTTTTATAATACCTATCAAGTCGGAAGAAAACCTTGGTTTTAAAGGTAATCTTACTGAAAATTGCAAAAAAAAGCCTTTGAAAATATTTTTTAAAGGCTTTTTTTATTCCTCTTCTGTTTTTGCAGAATATTTCTTTTCCCATTCTGCCTGAAACTCTTCCATCACAGGTCTTACAGTGCTTTCCGGAAGATCGGCAATTCGAATGTACATCAAGCCATCAATTGCATTATTAAACAAAGGATCTACATTAAAAGCCACCACTTTTGCGTTTTGTTTAACGTATTTCTTAAGCAATACCGGCATTCGTAAACTTCCTGGTTCTACCTCGTCGATAATCTTATCAAACTTATTCAAATCAGCTTTACTTGCATCAAAAATAAAGTCTTTATCTGCATCCTTCAGTTTAACTTTATATTCTTTTTTTGGTTTAATATATTGAGCTACATAAGGATCGTAATAATTCGATTTCATAAATTCTATCATCAACGATTTTGAGAATTCAGAAAATTTATTGCTAATACTTACGCCTCCAATTAGATAACGATGCTCTGGAAAACGCAGTGTTGTATGTACAATACCTTTCCAAAGTAAAAACAAAGGCATCGGACGCATTTGGTATTTTTTGATGATAAAAGCACGTCCCATTTCGATGGATTTACTCATCATTGGATATAATTCTTGCTCAAAACGGAATAACTCCTGTAGGTAAAATCCATTAATCCCATACTTCGGGAAAATTTCAGATCCCATTCCCATCCGGTAGGCACCAGCTATTTTCTTTTCATCTTTATCCCATAAAAACATATGGTGATAATAGGCATCAAATTTATCTAAATCTATCGCTTTATTGGTTCCCTCTCCTATTTCTCGAAAAGTAATTTCACGAAGTCTCCCTATTTCTTGAATGATATTCGGGATGCTCGGTGCATCTGCTAAATAGACTTCATAATTTTTACTCTCTAAAAGTCTTTTGTCATTTTTTAATAAATTTTCTATCTCTTTTTCTATGATTGAAACCAAAACAGGTTTTACTATTTTTTTTGGTGGCTTCGGAAATTTTAAATTCTTCGGAATACTTTCTAACAATGTTTTCTTTTCAAAAGCATTGGAAAGCATATAGGTTTTACGTCGTATAAAATTGGTGAAATTCTCTAAGGATTCATGTTCCGATTGATCTTTTACGGAGATCGGATTTCCAATTCTAACTTTTATCAATCGTTCTTTTTGAGTAAGTACTTCGGAAGGTAATTTTGCTGTTCGGAGTGTGTCGCTCATTTTTGCCAAACGATAAAAAACCTTGCTGTTTTTAGCATGAAAATAAATAGGAACTATAGGAACCTTTGCTCGTTTTGCCAATTTCATAGCAGCTTCTTCCCAAGGTTTATCTACTATTAGTTTTCCGTCTTTATAGGTAGAAACTTCTCCTGCTGGAAATATACCCAAAGGTTTTCCTTCTTTCAAATGCTTCATGGAAGCTTTAAAACCGCCAATGCTCGACATTACGTCTTTCTTGTCTTCAAAGGGATTAACCGGCATTACATAAGGCTCCATTGGTTTAATCCGTTGCAATAAAAAGTTGGCAATTATTTTAAAATCTGGTCGAGGTTCTAGTAAAAGTTTTAATAATAATATTCCGTCAATTCCTCCTAAAGGATGATTGGAGATAGTAATAAATGCGCCGTTTTTTGGAAGTCGACGAAGATCTTCTTCGGGAATTTCGAACTTGATTTCATATTCATCTAGCAAGGCATTCATAAAATCTAAGCCCTCTAAGTGTTTGTGTTTATCGTATACTTTATTGATAGCAGAAATTTTTAAAACCCGCATTAAAGACCAACCCAAAAAAGTACCAACAAAGCCAAGTTTATCGACATTTATGGCTTTTGCCACTTCTTTTGCATTGACTATTCCCATAAAGTTTAACTAATTTTTAAGCTGATTTTGTAAAAATCAGCTAATAGCAAATATAAGTAAAATCCTGTTGCTTTATTCCTTGACAATCAGTTGTACCGTTTCTCGGCTTTCTTGTTTTAGTAACATTTCTTTTCCCTTAAGAAGGTTTTTAATTTCTGAACCATTGGAATGTCGAACCGTATACATAGTTACATTTTCGTTCCAAGAAACTAGGAAAGTTTCTCTTAACTTTGAAAGTAGTAATTCTAATTTATCATACTTATTATCCACACAAACTGAGAAACTTATGGCTGAATTCTGTATTAAATTTACCTTCATTTTAAACTGGTGAAGCAATTTAAAAACATCAGCTATATTGTCTTCCATCATAAAGGAAAAATCCAAGGAAGAAAGTGAAATCAACACTTGATTTTTCTTCAGAATAAAACAAGAAATCAAAGGGTCTAACGTTACTCCTTTACCAACGCAAGTTCCTGCTTCTTTCGGATTATAAAACGATTTCACATACAACGGAATCTCTTTACGTTGTAATGGCTGCAATGTTTTTGGATGAATTACCGTCGCTCCGTAAAATGCTAATTCTATCGCTTCTCGATACGAAATATGATTCAATAATTGTGTCTTTTTAAAATGACGAGGATCTGCATTTAGAACCCCAGGAACATCTTTCCAAATGGTTACACTTTCGGCATTTAAACAATAGGCAAAAATCGCCGCGGTATAATCACTCCCCTCTCTGCCGAGTGATGTGGTAAAATTATGTGAATTTTCTGAAGCTATAAAACCTTGTGTAATGGTGATTCCTGTTTTATTTACTTCTGCTAAAATGTTTTTCTGTGTTGCGTTCCAGTCCACCAAAGCATCACGATAATTGGTGTTGGTTTTTATACAATTTCTAACATCTAAAAATACATTATCACAGTTGTTTTCTGAAAGATATTCTGAAATGATTGTGGTAGAAATCAGTTCTCCAAAACTCACCACTTGATCATAAACAAAAGCGTGATCCTTAGATTTATTGCTTTCTACAAACAACTGAAGCTCATTAATTAGTTTCAATATTTTCTTAAAAACAGGATGCGAAGTGTTTTCAAAGAGTTCAGAAATAATCTGAAAATGAAAATCATATACCAAAGCAATTTGTACTTTTACCTCCTTAGGGTTTGAAAAATAAAAATCAACTACTTTCTCCAAAGCATTGGTCATTTTCCCCATTGCCGAAACTATAACCACCAAGTTATTTTCTTCTGTAGTATTAATTACAGATAGTAAATTTTTAACTCCTTTGGCATCTTTTACGGATGCTCCACCAAATTTAAATACTTTCATCGTTGTTACTCGTGCTTCCCTTGCTATCATTTCACCCAGGAAAACAATTTTTAAAATTTTGTTTTTTAAAAGAGGTTTCGACTGCGCTCAACCAGACATTTAAACTAAACCAATTTGTTATTAATCTTTAATTTTTTTCTAAATAATTTCTAATCCCTTCTTCATCCATTTGAGCAATGTACCAATCTTTCATTACGTTGGCACCGCTTCGTTCGTAGAATTTAATGGCTCCAATATTCCAATTTAATACCGCCCATTCAATTCGTTTTACTTGTTTTTCAGCAGCATATTGAATTACTCTTGTGTAAAGTGCTTTCCCGATTCCGCTTCCTCGTAAATTCTCTTTTATTATCAAATCTTCCAAATGAATTGCTCTTCCTTTCCAAGTAGAAAAACGGTAATAAATTAATGCCATTCCAACTATTTCATCTTCCATTTCAGCAACAAAACAAGTAAATAAAGGGTCTTTTCCGAAGCCTTCTTTTACCAAATCATCAGTTGTAACAATTACCGCATCGGGTTCTTTTTCAAAGACCGCTAATTCTTTAATCAATTCCAAAACTTGAGGCATATCGTTTGCGTTGCTCTTTCGTATAAGGTAATTCATTGTTTTTTTAATTTGAATTCACAAATATCGGTTCAATTTCTTTAAAAATACCGATATTTGCAGCAAATTCATCACAACCTACTGTAATGACACAACACAAC
>JASFZG010000184.1:0-3873 GCA_046055745.1 Flavobacteriaceae bacterium
ATGTCGATTACCGATGATTTATTTTCAGACCGTTGGACACTAATGGGACTACAATCTTTGTTAATGTTGCCTATTATGTTTTACTCATTATATATGCATATTATTTTCAATGGAAGAACAATAGGAAAAATGATCGTCAAAACGCGCGTTGTAAAAATAGATGGCTCCCCCGTACATTGGTCAAATTTTATGATTCGTTGGATGTTGAGAATTGTTGATTTATGGATTTTTATGGGAAGTATTAGTATATTAACGATGTTGTTTTCAGATAAAAGACAGCGACTAGGAGATGCTGCTGCTGGTACTGTTGTGATTAGTACCAAAAACCAAGTAAAGATATCTCACACTATTTTAGAAGAAGTAGAAGAAACGTACAATCCAAAATTTATTATGGTTACCAAGCTAACCGACAAAGATGTACGGTTAATTAAAGAAACCTTTATCATTGCAAAACGCTCCAACGATTTTAAAACATTAAAAGCATTGCGAGTAAAAGTGGAAAGTGTATTAGATACTCAGTCCGATTTATACGACCGTCAATTTTTAGATACCGTTTTAAAAGACTATAACTATTTTACCCAAAGCATGTGAGTTTATTTTTAATCATAGATATTTTAGGGACCATTTCCTTTTCCATTTCAGGAGTTTTAACTGCGGTTAAAAAACGAATGGATCCCTTCGGAATTTTTATCATCGCATTTGTTACTGCAGTTGGAGGAGGTACTTTACGTGATGTGCTTATAAATGTACCGGTTTTTTGGATGTACGATTTACGTTTTGTTTATGTAATTGTAGGAGCTTCGGTTTTGGCAATTATTTTTAGAAAGAAGTTGGGTTATATACGGAAATCATTATTCCTTTTTGATACGATAGGGATTGCATTATATACCGTAATTGGAGTAGAAAAAGGGATTAATGCTGGGTTTCATCCAATTATTTGTATTTCGTTAGGGGTTATGTCTGCTTGTTTTGGAGGAGTAATTCGGGATATATTAAGTGGTGAAATTCCAATTATTTTCAGAAAAGAGATCTATGCTACTGCTTGTATCGCTGGAGCTATAACTTATTTTGGCCTTCAATACACACCTATATCTAATAATTTTGTGGTATTTATTTCTGGTGGAATTGTAATTGTCATCCGACTTTTAGCAGTAACTTTTAAATTAAGATTACCTACGCTTTACAGTAAGGAAGAAAAGGAAAGCTAGAAACGGTTATATAAAGTATTTCATTACAAAAAGAGAAGATGAACTGACCTGCTGAAGTTTTGATAATTCAAAACCTACTTGATTACTTCGGCCTTTATATAAATATTTTCAATAGGCCATTCTCCTTCATCAGCGGCAATATTCGCAATAATATTAACTACATCCATTCCTTTAGTTACTTCTCCAAAAATGGTATAATTTCCATTGAGATGTTTGGTGCTAGATTTTGGGCCTAAAAAAATAAAAAACTCAAATGGTACCGACATATTATCAGGATTTTTCCGATAGTACTTTGCTCCTGAAAGGGTTCCTTTTTGATGAACTCTTCCGTTTCCTTTTTCATATGGAATTCTATAATTTTCACCAATACTAAATCTCTTTTTTGATGTAGATTTAAGATCACTACTTCCTGCCTGAATAATAAAGTTAGGTGCAACTCTGTGGAAAAAAGTTTCATCAAAATATCCTTGTTTCACCAAGTATAAAAAGTTTGCACGATGTAGCGGAGTGTCTTTATATAATTTAATATCAATATTCCCATAAGTAGTTGAAATTTGAACTTTAGTTTCAGGGTTATCATTTCCATATTCAGTTAAAAATTCGATTACATTTTCTTGAGTGATTTTTGGATATTTCTTCACTTCTGAAGCTACATCTTCTTCAATTTCAGGTATCGATTTCGTTTCAGTAATGAAAGGGAGAGGTTCCTTTTTGGTTGAAGCCTTTTTAGTATCTTCACAACTCAAAAACAAGGTAATAAATACTAATAAAAAAAGCGTTTTTTTCATAAATGGACTTTCAAGAATTTGAAAATAAGATTGCAAAAATAACAAAAATGGAACTCCCGGGCGAGTCTGTTCAATTTAAAATGGCACCTGTAGAACGATTGGCAGAATTAAAAAAGATAGCTATTCAGAAACAAACGGCTAGAAAAGCAGGCGTATTGGCACTTTTTTATCCTTCTGAAGAAAACAAAACCACCTTAGCACTTATTTTAAGAAAGACTTATAAAGGAGTTCATTCTGCACAAATAGGATTTCCGGGAGGGAAATATGAAACTGAAGATGCATCATTAAAAGAAACTGCTCTACGTGAAACCGAAGAGGAAGTAGGGATAAATAGAAACTCTATTTCTGTATTAAAACAATTAACAGATGTTTACATACCGCCGAGTAATTTCTTTGTGCAACCTTTTCTTGGACTAACATCAACTACTCCAAAATTTATTTTACAAGAAAAAGAAGTGGAAGCTTTAATAGAAGTATCGTTACTTCATTTTATGGACGATTCTATTAAAACCATTCAAACTTTATCAACTTCCTATGCTGAAAATATTAAAGTTCCTGCATTTACATTAAACGGTCATTTGGTTTGGGGAGCCACTGCAATGATGCTCAATGAAATAAGAGAAATGCTAAAAGAACTACTGTAAAATGTGTATTTTTGTATATTAGCAAGGTATTATATTACTTAAAATTTAGGCTGAAACTGAAGTTGAAATCGAAAATGAAGACTGAGAACTGAAGACTGCTAACTGAAAACTGACTACTAAAAATAATGGGGTTATTCAAAAAAAATCCGTTTGGACAATATTTACTAATAAAAAAATGGCTCATTAGATTTATGGGAATTTTATCTCATAGGCGATTTAATGGATTTAATGAATTACAAATTGAAGGAAGTGAAATAATAAAAAATTTACCACACAATAATGTCCTTTTTGTTTCCAATCACCAAACTTATTTTGCCGATGTTGTTTCAATGTTTCATGTATTTAATGCAAGTTTAAGTGGAAGAATTGACAGTATAAAAAATGTTGGCTATATCTGGCATCCTAAATTAAATATGTATTTTGTAGCTGCAAAAGAAACCATGAAATCTGGTTTGCTTCCAAAAATAATGGCCTATGCTGGCTCTGTTAGTATCGAAAGAACGTGGAGAGCAGAAGGAAAAGAAATTAACCGACAGGTTAAAATGAGTGATGTTAGCAATATCTCAACAGCATTAAAAGATGGTTGGTTAATTACGTTTCCGCAGGGAACAACTAAACCTTGGCGACCAATAAGAAGGGGTACCGCTCATATCATTAAAAAAAACAAACCAATCGTTGTACCTATTGTGATTGACGGATTTAGAAGGTCGTTTGATAAGAAAGGGCTTCGGATTAAAAAAAGAGGAATTCTACAATCGTTTGTAATTAAAGAACCTTTAGAGATAGATTACGAAAACGAAAGTGTAGATTCTATTGTTGAAAAACTTCAATTTGCTATCGAGCAACATCCTTCTTTGTTAAATGTAATTTCGAAAGAAGAATTTATAAAAGAAGAAGAACAAAATAAGCAACGTAAATGGGAGTACTAATTCTCAGTCTACAGTCTTCAGTTTTTAGTCTAGTTTGGGTTATTTATTTTACTAATAAATAAACAAAGTTATACTGAGCGCAGTCGAAGAGTCGATATAATTTTTTATTGAATAAAGGTAAATTATGCGGAGTGGTCACATTGAGCAGAGCCGAAGTATCAAAGTGATAATCTAACTCTCCATTTTCTGTAACTCCTTATAATTGCTTTTTAATCGTTTTAGTAAAATTCCATAAACCAACCAATAAAAAAGCATAAGCAGTCCGATAACAACAATACCAACAATTATTTGAGTAATAATAAAC
>JASFZG010000185.1:0-3840 GCA_046055745.1 Flavobacteriaceae bacterium
ATTCCCCGTCAAACTGAGAATGACGTTTTATTTTCATTAGTCAGTCTGAGCTTGTCGAAGACTTTTCAATTTCTATTTTGATTTCAAAACACTTCGACAGGCTCAGTGTGACAATTGATTTCACTTTCTATTCAAAAGATTCCGCATCAAGTACTAAATGAAGTTTTTATATATGTAATTCGTCATTGCGAAATTATTGATAAAAAATGTAGCAATCTGAACTTTTATAGTGAGATAACCACGTCGCTTTCGCTCCTCGGTATGACGTTTTATTTTCATTAGTCAGTCTGAGCTTGTCGAAGACTTTTTAATTTCTATTTCAAAACACTTCGACAAGCTCAGTGTGACAATTGATTTCACTTTCTATTCAAAAGATTCCGCATCAAGTGAGGAATGACATTTTTTTTTTGAAATTCTACTTTATCCTTTCCTCTTTATCCTTTTCCATTCAATTCCAAATACTTGTCAACAAAAGCTTTAATACCATCTTCTAGTTTAGTTTCCGGTTTAAAATTTATATATTCAAATAAACTTTCAACATTGGCATAAGTAGATTTCACATCTCCAGGTTGCATAGGTTTAAATACTATTTTTCCTTTTTTACCTAATGCTTTTTCTACAGCGTGTACATAATCCATTAAAGCAACCGGACTATTATTTCCTATATTAAAAAGTTGATAGGCTTTGGAACTTTTAGACGGCACTGGTTTTTTTGAATTAAATGTTGGATTATTTTCTTTTGGAGGTAGCGGTAATAAACGTTTTACACTTTCAACAATATCGCCAACATAAGTAAAATCACGACTCATATTTCCATTATTAAAAACTTCAAATTCTTTATCTTCCACTATGGCTTTTGTAAAAATATGCAATGCCATATCCGGTCTTCCCCAAGGTCCGTAAACGGTAAAAAATCGTAATCCTGTACACGGAATATTATATAAATTAGCATACGAATGCGCCATCATCTCATTGGCTTTTTTACTAGCGGCATACATTGCTAAAGGATGGTCGGTACAATTATCTTCTTGAAACGGGATATCTTCACTTAACCCATATACAGAACTTGAAGATGCAAACACCAAATGTTCTACAGGGTAAGCTCTACAACTTTCTAAAATATTTAAAAATCCAGTAATATTACTATCTACATACGAATGTGGATTTTCTAAAGAATATCTAACTCCTGCTTGAGCAGCTAAATTAACTACATAGTTAAAATGCTGTTTTTTAAATAGTTGTTTTATATTATCTAAATCTGTTAAATCTAGTTTAATAAAGGCTATAGCCTTATTTTGCAGAAATTTATTATATTCAATTTCATCAGTATTAAAACCTAAATCTCTTAATCGTGCTAATTTTAAATTAGGATCATAATAATCGTTAATATTATCTAAACCCACCACTTCATAATTGGCTTTTACTAATAGTTTAGCCAAATGATGACCAATAAAACCAGCCATTCCGGTAATTAATACTTTCTTCATTTATTTAATTTGAATATGTTATTTATGTGTCACACTGAGCTTGTCGAAGTGGGTTTTGCTAATTACTCTTTTTAAGTACTATTCAAAAGTCTTCGACAGGCTCAGACTGACAATTTAATTTCAACAAAAATAGAATTAAAATTATCAAACTATAAAATATGTTATAATTATTTTAAGATACTAATATTAAATATCAAAATATCGTGGTAAATTTGAGCCACAAATTATTCAAACAAATGAACAAGCAATTAATTGAATGCGTACCAAACATTAGTGAAGGACGCGATATGCATAAAATACAAGTAATTTCTAGTGTAGTTGAAACCGTTGAGGGCGTAAAATTACTAGATGTTGATCCTGGGAAAGCCACTAATAGAACGGTAATTACATTTGTGGGTGAACCAAAAAATGTAATTGAAGCTGCGTTTAGATTGATTAAAAAAGCAGCTGAATTAATTGATATGAGTAAACATTCAGGAGAACATCCACGTTTTGGAGCAACCGATGTTTGTCCTTTAGTTCCTATTGCCGGAATAACCATGGAAGAAACAGCTAAATACGCACACCAATTAGGCAAACGTGTTGGAGAAGAATTAGGAATTCCTGGATATTTTTATGAAAATGCGGCTACCGAAGAAAAAAGAAAAAATTTAGCTAGTTGTCGATCTGGAGAATATGAAGGATTAAAAGAAAAATTAAATAACCCTACTTGGAAACCAGATTTCGGTCCAGATAATTTCAATGCATCTATTGTGAAAACTGGAGCTATTGCAATTTCTGCTCGTGATTTTTTAATCGCCTATAATGTAAATCTAAACTCCACTTCTACTCGTAGAGCAAATGCTGTTGCGTTTGACATTAGAGAAGCTGGGCGTGTAAAATATGAAAATGGTATTTCTGGGAAAAAAGCGTTAGACTCAAATGGTAAACCGGTTAGAATTTCTGGAAAATTAAAAGCGGTAAAAGGCATTGGTTGGTATATTGAAGAATATGGAATTGCTCAAATATCCTATAACTTAACCAATATTAATAT
Source organism: Flavobacteriaceae bacterium (assembly GCA_046055745.1). Lineage (GTDB taxonomy): Bacteria > Bacteroidota > Bacteroidia > Flavobacteriales > Flavobacteriaceae > Marifrigoribacter. The sequence continues at coordinate 2,521 of JASFZG010000185.1, forward strand.
TACATCTATGCATGTTGCTTTTGATGAAACGGTGAAAGCAGCAGATAAAAGAGGATTGCGTGTTACAGGTTCTGAATTGATAGGATTAATTCCGTTGCAAGCCATGTTAGATGCTGGAGATTATTTTTTAAAAAAACAAGAACGGTCTTTAGGTATTTCTGAAGCTGAAAAAATAAAAATTGCTGTAAAATCTTTAGGATTAGATGATTTAAAACCATTTAATCCCGAAGAAAAAATTATTGAATATTTGTTAAAAGATACCAACAAGAAGTTAGTAGATTTAACGGTTTCTAATTTTGCAGAAGAAACTGCTGGAGAATCTATGGCTCCAGGTGGTGGTTCAATTGCTGCATATGTTGGTACATTAGGAGTCTCATTAGGAACTATGGTCGCTAATTTATCAGCACACAAGGCTGGTTGGGATGACCGCTGGGAATACTTTTCTGAATGGGCAGAAAAAGGTCAAACTTATAAAAACAAGTTACTTTATTTAGTGGATGAAGATACCAATGCGTTTAATAAAATTATCGACGGATTTAGAATGCCTAAAAAAACGGATGAAGAAAAAGTAGCTAGAAAAAATGTCATAGAGGAAGCTACAAAATACGCTACGGAAATTCCGTTTCAAGTGATGGAAACTTCCTATAATTCTATGGAAGTGATGAAAGAAATGTGTTACAATGGTTTACAGAATTCGTTATCCGATGCTGGTGTAGGAATTTTATGTGCAAAAACTGCCGTTACCGGTGCTTATTTTAATGTTCGAATAAATGCGAAAGATATAAAAGACAGACCTTTTGCAGAAGAAATTATAAAAAAAGCAACTGATATTTACCATAAAACGTTGTTGATTGAAAAAGAGATTATGGAATTTATTGATAGTAAAATGTAATATAGTTAAAAAGTCTTCGACAGTCTCAGACTGACAAGTCAGAAATCAAATGTCACACTGAGTTGAGCCTGTTCTGAGTATTTGTCCAAGAGTTGAAGTGTTTTGTATCCTTCATTAGAAGAATTGAAAAGTCTTCGACAGGCTCAGACTGACAATATAGTATTTGATTGTCACACTGAGCTTGTCGAAGTGTTTTGTATAATTATAATATTAATGCTATGAAATTATATTATGTTTACATTTTAAAATGTGCTGACAATTCTTATTATATAGGAATTACAAATGATTTAGAAAGACGCTTACAAGAACATAATTCTGATAAAAACTTTTATGCTTATACTTTTTCAAGAAGGCCGAATAAATTAGTTTGGTTTGAAACTTTTACAACTCCTAATGAGGCTATTTCTAAAGAAAAACAACTTAAAGGA
>JASFZG010000186.1:0-7903 GCA_046055745.1 Flavobacteriaceae bacterium
TAGCAAAGTTGTTTAGTAAAACGGCATTAAAGGTTTGTGAAGGACAACAATACGATGTAGATTTTGAAACAAAAAACGATGTGACCATACCCGATTATATTAAAATGATCGAATATAAAACGGCAGTTTTATTAGGTGCAGCGATGAATATGGGCGCTATTGTTGCAGATGCTTCCGAAGATTGCAAAACGAACAGTTACGAATTTGGAAGAAATTTAGGAATTGCATTCCAACTACAAGATGATTATTTAGATTGTTTCGGAAATCCTGAAACCTTTGGAAAACAAATAGGAGGCGATATAATTGCCAATAAAAAAACCTATTTATATTTAAAAACATTACAGAATTGTTCTCCATCTGAAGCAGAACAATTAACACGATTTTTTTCTGAAACGCCCGAAAACCCTTCAGAAAAAATAAAATTTGTAAAAGATTTATATCAAAAAACGGGTGCTGCTGAAGCTTCTATTCAAGAGATATTAAATTATACTGAAAGAGCAAATTCGATTTTGGATAAAATTATTATTTCGGAAGAAAATAAAGCGGTGTTAAAAACTTTTGGCGAAAAGTTAATGAAACGAAACGTGTAATGTTAGACACGAATTTTTACTAATTAAGTGATTTATTAGAAAGTATTATTTAAATGCAACAATTAAAAACCATAGATGAAATTCTTATTACTTCTGAAGGGTTGCAGTTGTATCATAAATTAATCATTCAGTTAAACAAAGACTTTCAACGAGCTGCCATAGAGGAGTTTTTTTTGGAAACGATAACTCCTTCCGAATTAAAAATAAAACTTCAAGAAGCTTTATTTCATCTTATTCAAAACCACTATTCCGAATATATGAACCTGCTTTATATTATTGATGTTTCCGAAGAGAAAATAAAGAATATTGAAGGAGAGGATACTGGAGAAATTTCAGAACAAATCGCCTATTTAATTTTACTTCGCGAATGGCAAAAGGTTTGGTTTAAGGAGAAATATAAATCTTAATAATTTTCTCATAAACACGTATACTGGCGTGTCAGGAACGCTAAGATGCTATGAGTTGTATGGTGTTTTCGCGGCTCTACGCCCTTGCAGAAAAATTAAAAATAAACCCGTACAAAAGGATTGTAAGGATTGGCATAAATACTTCTTTCAGAATTATATAAAACATCAAAGCGAACACCTATGGTGACGGGTCCTGTGTTAAATCCTGCACCAAAATATAAACTTGGATACCAATAGCTTTCGTCCAGAAAAAGAGTTCTATCTTCAAAGTCTCTATTAACATATAGTTCTTCAAATTCTGCAGATATTTGTATTTGAGGAATGGGATTAAATAAGCCTAAAACACTACCACCTACAATATAAGACTCATAAAAATATTTTTCAGAATTATAGGAGAAATTTATTGCTGTACCAACGGCAAACCTATCGTCAAAACTATAAATAGCACTAGGAGCTAAGGTTCCACTAAAAAAATTATTACCAAAACTCAATCCAATTCCACCTCCAAAATAGACATGTTGCCAAAATTCAGATTTTTGTTTTTGAGGTTCTGTTTGCGCTTGAGAACTGAAGGTGAAAAACACTAGAAAAACAACTAATAATTTGATTGAGAACTGAGGAGTAAAAGGCTTTTTCATCTTTTTATATTTGCAATTTTTAACCCTTAAATATATGATAATTAATAATAAAGTAATGGTAAATATTGTATTTTTGCCCTGTTTTAAACAAAAAGACTGTATAGTCCTACTATGGATAAATATTCATTTCTTAATGCGGTACATCCTTCATTTATCGCTGAACTTTACGATAAGTATTTAACGTCACCCGATTCAGTGGAACCAAGTTGGAGAGCCTTTTTTCAAGGGTTTGATTTCGGAATAGAAAACGGATCGGCAGAAGCTTTAGGTGTTGAAGTTGACGAGTCACTCGTTTGCGCCAATGTTTACAAAGAGTTTCAGGTTATAAAATTAATTGAAGGTTATCGTACTCGTGGACATTTGTTTACTAAAACAAACCCAGTAAGAAACCGTAGAACGTATGTTCCAACTTTAGATATTGAAACTTTTGGGTTAAATCAACACGATTTAAAAACAATTTTTAAAGCTGGGGAAACCGTTGGAATTGGTGATGCTAGTTTAGAAGAAATTATCCAACATTTACAAAGTATTTATTGTGATTCTATTGGTGTGGAGTATATGTATATTCGGAAACCTAAAGAAAAACAATGGATCCAGGATAAGCTTCATGTAAATGCAAATCATCCCAATTACACTACTGACCAAAAGAAATTAATTCTTAAAAAATTAAACGAAGCTGTTTCTTTTGAGAGTTTTTTACATACCAAATATGTAGGCCAAAAACGATTTTCACTAGAAGGTGGAGAGAGTTTAATTCCTGCTTTGGATATCCTAATTAGAGCTGCAGCAGATAAAGGAGTAGAAGAATTTGTAATGGGAATGGCACATCGTGGTCGTTTAAATACCTTGACGAATATCTTCGGAAAAAGTGCAAAAGATATTTTTAGTGAGTTCGACGGAAAAGATTACGAACAAGATATTTTTGATGGCGATGTAAAATACCATTTAGGTTGGACTTCCAAAAAGAAATTAGAAAACGGAAAAGAAATTAATCTGAATATAGCTCCTAACCCTTCACATTTAGAAACTGTAGGTGGAATTGTGGAAGGAATTGTAAGAGCAAAACAAGACAATCATTATAAAGATAACATAGAAAAAGTACTTCCTATTATTGTACACGGTGATGCTGCTATTGCAGGTCAAGGTGTTGTCTATGAAGTAGTGCAAATGGCCCAATTAGAAGGCTATAAAACAGGAGGAACTATTCATATTGTAGTGAATAATCAGATTGGCTTTACAACCAATTATTTAGATGCACGTTCTTCTACCTATTGTACCGATGTTGGAAAAGTTACTTTATCACCTGTACTTCACGTAAATGCAGACGATGCTGAAGCAGTAGTACACGCTATGATTTTTGCATTGGACTACCGAATGCAATTCGGAAAAGATGTTTTTATAGATCTTTTAGGGTATAGAAAATATGGACATAACGAAGGTGATGAACCTCGTTTTACCCAACCAAAATTATACAAAGCAATTGCAAAGCATCGTAATTCGAGAGATATTTATGCGGAGAAATTACTGAAAGAAGGGGTTATTGAAGAAGGACATATTAAAAAATTAGAAGCAGAGTATAAAGATAAGTTAGAAGAAAACTTAGAAGATTCTCGAAAGGGAAACAGAGCTGTGATTACAGCAATTATGCAAGATGAATGGGAAGGGTTTCATCATGCACAAGAAGAAAAAATGATGCTTCCTGTTGATACGACAGTTAATTTAGATAGGCTTTCTGAAATAGCTGAGGTGGTTACAAAATTACCTTCCGATAAAAAGTTTTTACGAAAAATAGAACGATTGATAGATGCACGTCGTAAAATGTATTTTGAAACAAATTCATTAGACTGGGCAATGGCAGAAATGTTAGCCTACGGAACTTTATTAAGTGAAGATTATCATGTTCGAATGAGTGGACAAGATGTAGAAAGAGGTACTTTTTCGCACCGACACGCTGTAGTAAAAGTGGAGGATAGTGAAGAAGAAATAGTATTACTAAATAACCTAAAAGGGGATCAAGGAAACTTTTATATTTATAATTCCTTGTTATCAGAATATGGTGTTGTTGGTTTTGATTATGGATATGCTATGGCAAGTCCGAATACCTTAACCATTTGGGAAGCACAATTTGGTGATTTTAGTAATGGAGCACAGATAATGATCGACCAATATTTATCTGCTGCGGAAGATAAATGGGAGCTTCAAAATGGACTAGTTTTATTATTGCCACACGGTTACGAAGGACAAGGAGCAGAGCATTCTTCAGCAAGAATGGAACGGTACCTTCAACTTTGTGCAACCGATAATATGTATGTAGCAGATTGTACAACTCCTGCAAATTTTTATCATTTATTTCGTCGTCAAATGAAGGTAAATTTCAGAAAACCTTTAATTGTGTTTACCCCTAAAAGTTTGTTACGCCACCCAAAAGTGGTTTCAACAAAAGAGGAGTTTGCTAACGGGAGTTTCCAAATGTTGATAGATGATGTGGAGGCAGTTTCAGAAAAAATAAAGACTTTGGTTTTTGTGACCGGAAAGTTCTATTACGAACTGTTAGATAAGAAAGAAGAATTAGGCCGTGATGATGTTGCTTTGGTAAGAATTGAACAATTGTTTCCACTTCCAAATAAACAAATTCAAGAGACAATTCAGAAATATAAAAATGCAACCGATATTGTTTGGGCACAAGAAGAGCCAAAAAATATGGGAGCTTATTCACATTTAATTATGCATTGTGATGCGGCAAAACATTTTAGAATTTGTAGCCGAAAAATTTACGCAACTCCTGCAACAGGAAGCCCTGCAAGATATAAGTTAAGACAGAATTATGTAATTAATGATGTGTTTAATATTTTAGATAAGAAAAAATAAGCCTTTTTTAAAGAAAAAATAAAGATTATGGCATTAGAAATGAAAGTTCCTTCACCAGGAGAATCCATCACAGAAGTAGAAATAGCAGAGTGGTTAGTTGCCGATGGTGATTGGGTAGAGAAAGATCAAGCAATTGCAGAAGTAGATAGCGATAAAGCTACATTAGAACTTCCTGCTGAAGCTAGTGGAATCATCACTTTAAAAGCAGAAGAAGGCGATGCTGTTGCCGTGGGTGAAGTGGTTTGCTTAATAGATACGGAGGCTGAAAAGCCAGAAGGTAGTGGTCAGTCTTCAGATGAAGGTACTCAGCCTTCAGTTGTTGAAAATAAGGAAGAAGTTTCAAAACCAGTTGCAACACCAGAAACCTATGCAACAGGAACGGCTTCTCCAGCTGCTAAAAAGATATTAGCTGAAAAGAACATCGATCCAAAAACCATAAAAGGAACAGGAAAAGACGGAAGAGTAACTAAAGATGATGCAGTAAATGCAGTTCCATCTATGGGAACTCCTGGAGCTGGTACTCGTGGTACAAGCCGTAAAAAATTATCAATGCTTAGACGTAAAGTAGCAGAGCGTTTGGTTATGGTAAAGAATGAAACAGCGATGTTAACTACTTTTAATGAAGTGGATATGTCACCAATATTTGAGCTTCGCAAACAATACAAAGAAGAGTTTAAGGCAAAACACGGAGTAGGATTAGGATTTATGTCTTTCTTTACTTTGGCGGTTGTAAGAGCATTGGAATTGTTCCCAGACGTGAACTCAATGATTGATGGAGATTTTCAGATAAAACACGATTTTAAAGATATTTCGATTGCAGTATCGGGACCAAAAGGATTAATGGTTCCAGTAATTAGAAATGCTGAGAACTTAAGTTTTAGAGGAGTAGAATCTGAAGTGAAACGATTAGCAATATTAGCAAGAGATGGGCAGATAACTGTAGATGAAATGACAGGAGGAACATTTACGATCACCAACGGTGGTGTATTTGGTTCTATGTTGTCAACTCCAATTATCAATCCTCCTCAAAGTGGGATTTTAGGAATGCATAATATTGTAGAACGTCCAGTTGCTGTTAATGGGAAAGTTGAAATACGTCCGATTATGTTTGTGGCACTTTCTTACGATCATAGAATTATTGATGGTAGAGAATCTGTAGGATTTTTAGTAGCTGTAAAAGAAGCATTGGAAAATCCACAAGAATTTTTAATGGATAACGATGTTAAAAAAGCGTTGGAATTATAAAATTAATAAAGAAGTAATTTCTTAAATATTCGTCCTAAAATTATTTTAGGGCGTTTTTTTTATTCCTAATTTTAGTCAGTTTTTTTCTTTATTTTTGCATAAGAAAATTCTGCTATGCAATACAAAAGAATACTTTTAAAATTATCTGGTGAAGCCTTAATGGGTTCTCGTCAATATGGTATCGACCCAGATCGTTTACAAGAATACGCTCAAGATATCAAACAACTTATCGATAAAGGTGTGGAAATTGCCATTGTGATTGGTGGAGGAAATATTTTTAGAGGTTTGGCAGGAGCAAGCCGAGGAATGGATCGTGTACAAGGTGATCACATGGGGATGTTAGCAACCGTTATTAATGGTCTTGCATTACAAAGTGCCTTGGAAGATGAAGGAGTTCCAACTCGTTTGCAAAGTGCCATAAAAATTAATGAAGTAGCAGAACCTTTTATTAGGAGAAGAGCTTTACGTCATTTAGAAAAAGGAAGAGTGGTGATTTTTGGTGGTGGAACAGGAAATCCTTATTTTACAACAGATTCGGCAGCAGTTTTAAGAGCTATTGAAATTAAAGCAGATGTTATTTTAAAAGGGACTCGGGTAGATGGAATCTATACAAGTGATCCTGAAAAAGATAGTACTGCAACAAAATTTGATTTTATAAGTTTTGATGATGTGCTTAAAAAAGGACTGAAAGTTATGGACACTACAGCTTTCACTTTAAGTCAAGAAAATCATTTACCAATTGTAGTTTTTGATATGAATACAAGAGGTAATTTAATGAAAGTAGTTTCTGGAGAAAATATAGGAACAAAAGTGAATTAGTAGTTTTAGAAACTACAAAAGATAAAGTTTAATTAAAAGATTCCCGAATTTACGGGCGACACCATGGACGAAGAAGTACAATTTATTATCGACAGCACCCAAGAAGCAATGAACAATGCTTTAAAGCACCTTATAAAAAAGTTTGTTAATATTAGAGCAGGAAAAGCATCTCCATCTATGGTTTCTAGTGTAATGGTAGATTATTACGGTACTCCAACTCCAATAAGTCAAGTTGCCAACGTTTCTACTCCAGATGGGATGACAATTACAATTCAGCCTTGGGAAAAATCATTAATTCCTGAAATTGAAAAAGGAATTCATTTAGCAAATATTGGTTTTAATCCAATGAGTAATGGTGAAAGTGTAATTATTAATGTTCCGCCTTTAACTGAAGAGCGCAGAATTGAATTGGTAAAACAAGCAAAAGCAGAAGCAGAAGATACCAAAGTAGGAATCCGTAACGACCGTAAACACGCAAACAACGAAATTAAAAAAGCAGATGTTTCTGAAGATCTAGCTAAAAATCTAGAATCGGATGTTCAAAAAATGACCGACGATCATATTTCTAAAATAGATGCAACACTCGTTTTAAAAGAAAAAGAAATAATGACGGTTTAAGACAATCGTTTGTTTTTGTTGAGCAGGTTGTTACACTGATTGTGGTTGCTGAGCTAAGCCAAAGTGCATTCGAAATACCAAAGTAATATAAAAACTCTATTATTTTAAATATGATCGTCTGTGCTTTATTAAACTATTTTTTAAAAAACCTCACCATCTATTGAGTGATTTTTCTCGATTATATCTCCTTATATTTTTAATTTCCTTGTCAGGATACTCGCAAAGTGTATCTCAAATCAAACCAAAAGATTCTATTGTAAAAGAAAATCCTTTTCAAACAGGATATTATCCCATTTGGATTCTTGATGTTGATATGCGGTCTGTTGTTAAATATAACGATCATGAAGGTTTTCGGATTGGGATAGGCGGTATTACTAATGATAAACTATTTGAAAAATATAAAATCGGAGGTTATTTTGCCTATGGTGTCAGAGATCATGAGTCTAAATACAGTATTGGCGGAAGCGTTCGACTTAATAAACCGAATCAATTATGGCTCGATTTATATTACACTGATGACATTAGAGAATTTGGAGATTATACCATATTAACAGACAAGTTAGTATTCTCATTAATAGAGCCACGATTATTAAACATCACTCAATTTTATAAACATACTTCTTGGAGAACCTCTTTAAATTACCTCTTTAATTCCAAACTTCTTGCTGAAGTACAAGTGGCAAAAAGTAATATTAGTCAGATTGTAAATTATCAATAT
>JASFZG010000187.1:0-3753 GCA_046055745.1 Flavobacteriaceae bacterium
CATACCATAACCAGTTACTGCAACCACCATAAATTTAAGTACTGGATCTACCCGAACTTTATCCCAAGCTCCACGCAGGGTTAATAATCCATTAATCATACCACCCCAAGATGGAGCGATTAACATTACTGAAAAGGCCACCCCTAAATTCTGTGCCCAGTCTGGTAAAGCTGTATATAATAAATGGTGAGGTCCTGCCCAGATATAAATAAATATTAAAGACCAAAAGTGTACAATAGAAAGTTTATACGAATAAACTGGTCTGTTGGCAGCCTTCGGAATAAAATAATACATCAATCCTAAAAACGGTGTTGTTAAGAAAAACGCTACTGCATTATGCCCGTACCACCATTGCACTAATGCATCCTGAACACCTGCATACACCGAGTAACTTTTTAAAGCACTTACAGGAAGTTCCATACTATTAATAATATGAAGCACTGCAACAGTAACAAATGTTGCTATGTAAAACCAAATTGCAACATAGATATGTCGTTGTCTTCTTTTAATTATTGTACCTATTAAGTTAGCACCAAATACTACCCAAATTAATGCAATGGCAATATCTATTGGCCATTCTAATTCTGCATATTCTTTAGAAGTAGTATATCCTAACGGAAGTGTTATCGCTGCTGAAACAATTATTAATTGCCAACCCCAAAAGTTAATTTTACTTAATAGGTCGCTAAACATTCTTGCTTTTAACAAACGCTGAAGTGAATAATAAACACCCGCGAATATGGCGTTCCCTACAAAGGCAAAAATAACTGCATTAGTATGTAATGGTCTTAATCTACCAAAACTTAGCCATGAAATCCCTTCGGTATAGTTGGGAAACATAAACATAAAGGCTAGCATTAGTCCGACAAGCATTCCCACAACACCCCAAAGCATTGTCGCGTAAATAAAATTCTTTACGATTTTATTATCGTAATAAAATTGTTGTACTTCCATAATTAATTTTGATTTTTAGTATTGGTGGTTTTTGTCTGTTTAGGTTCTTTGACTAATTCGTCATCAAATAACATTCTAACGGAAGGCGTATAAACATCATCGTATTGCCCTTCTCTTACCGAAATAATAAAAGCAACAAAAAATCCGACTGCCACAACCACACTTACTGCGAGTAGCATGTAAATTATACTCATACCTACCTGAAATTAATAAACAAATATAGTTTCCCTCAAATATACAAAATATGACAAATATCAGTTTTTTAAGTTTTTCTTAACATTTTACCAACGTAAGCCGTTGCTATTGTTGTAAATATCACAATACTTATTGAACTTAATGGCATTAAAATCGCGGCAATTACAGGCATTAATTTTCCTGAAATGGCAAAATAAAGCCCTGTGATGTTATACAAAAATGAAAAAACAAAACTCCATTTTATTATTTTTAATGACGTTTTTGATGCGGAAAAATACTTAGGAAACTCTGAAAAATGAGTCGCATCCAAAATACCATCACAAGCAGGTGAAAACACATTTATATTTTCTGAAACTACTATACCTACATCACTTTGCGCCAATGCTCCTGCATCATTCAAGCCATCTCCAATCATCATTACTTGCTCTCCATCTTGCTGAAGTTGTTTTACAAATTCTAATTTTTGTTGTGGATTTTGTTGAAACAAAAGTTTTGTTCCCTTGGGTAATAATTTTTCTAATCGGATTTTTTCACCTTCATTATCTCCCGAAAGAATTGCCAATTTCGAAGAACTCCCTAAAGATTCAAAAACTGCATCCAATCCTTTTCTGTAGGTATTCTGAAAAACATACCTACCTATATATTCTTCATCTATCTGAAGGTACACAGAAGTCTGAAATGTATTGATTTTCCCCTCATAATTCACAAATGAAGCCGATCCTATTTTTATTCTATTTTTATTATAAATTGCCTTAATTCCTTTTCCCGTAATTTCTTCAAAACTATCAAAATCAATGATTTTTTCTTCGGATAGTGAATCGTACAACTGCCGGCTTAAAGGATGATTGGAAGCTCTTAATATGTTATAAAGCAAAACCGATTCTTCTTTAGATAAATTCTTTCCTTCATAAGAAATTTCAGCTTTTTTATTGGAAGTAATCGTTCCTGTTTTATCAAAAATAATGATCGATATATTCGCCATTCGTTCAATAACATTGGCATTTTTAAGGTAGAATTTTTGCTGACCAAATATCCGAAGCATATTCCCTAAAGTAAATGGAGAAGCTAGTGCAATCGCGCAAGGGCAGGCGATAATTAATACTGCCGTAAAAACATTTAATGCTTTTGAAGGGTCGTAATACAACCAAAAGGCGGTAGAAATAAATGCAATTAACAAAACTACAATGGTAAATCGCTGACTGATTCGATCTATCAAACTCTGAAAAGCCTGTACTTTATCTTCTTGAAAAGCATCGTTACTCCAAAGCTGAGTTAAGTAACTTTGCTCCACCGATTTTAAGGCTTCAATTTCAATTACACCCGACTGTTGCTTCCCTCCTGCAAATAATTTATCACCCGAAATCTTCCGAACTGCTTCTGCTTCACCCGTAACAAAACTGTAATCGATCAAAGCATTTCCGTTGATTAAAATTCCGTCAACAGGAATTAATTCATCATTTCGAATTAGCAATCGGTCACCTTGTTTTATTTCATAAACCTGAACGGTTTCTTCCTTTTTATTCTTATCAATTCTAGTAACTGCAATTGGAAAATAGGATTTATAATCCCGTTCAAAAGATAAGAATGAATAGGTTCTTTGCTGAAAAAACTTCCCGATTAAGAGAAAGAAAATTAAACCGGAAAGACTATCAAAAAAACCGGTACCAATATCCATTACAATTTCAGATACACTTCTTATAAACAATACTGAAATCCCCAAGGCAATGGGAACATCTATATTTAAAATTTTTGATCGTAATCCTTTAAATGCTGAAACAAAATAATCCCAACCCGAATAAAAAACCACCGGCAAGGAAAAGAAAAACATCATCCAACGAAAGACATATTTATATTTTTCAATCCAAAAGCCATCAACTTGAAAATATTCAGGAAAAGATAAAAACATTATGTTTCCGAAAGCAAATCCCGCTACTCCTAATTTGTAGATTAATTGTCGATCTACCGCTTTTTTTCCAGAGGTATAATCTTCTAGCGAAATGTAGGGTTCGTAACCAATTGAACTCAATAATAACACTATTTTTTTTAATGAAATTTCTTCAGTTTTGAAAGTAATTCTAACTGTTTTCTTCGGAAAATTAACTTGGGAAGCAGTTACTGAAGGTTGTAACTTATTTAAGTTTTCCAAAACCCAAATACAAGAACTGCAATGCATTGTTGGAATGTATAATGAAATTATTTGGTGTTTTCCATCATCAAACTCCAATAATTTTTTAGCAATATCTTCATTTTCTAAAAAGTCATATTTGCCAGAAATTTCGCTAGGAGTTGAACCCGGAGTGGATTGTAAATCGTAATAACAGGTTAAATCGTTTTCAGAAAAAATTTCATACACGGTTTTACAGCCATTACAGCAGAATGACTTTCCGTCCGTAACAACCTCATTATCAATACACGAATCACCGCAATGATAACATGGAACTTCTTCTTTTTTACTGCTCATAGCTTCAACTTGCAAATGTGAAATTTAAGCTAATAATTATATATGACAAATATCAGTAATCTATTTTTTTATGTTATTTTTGTTGGCATGAGTAATAAATGTGAACGTTGTATCGTAAAAAAATTTACTGGGCTTCAAGCCCT
>JASFZG010000188.1:0-18755 GCA_046055745.1 Flavobacteriaceae bacterium
TTATTTTAAGTTGGGACGTGTTTTTTAAGAAAAAAGCCCTTCGTTCACCTAGATATTTCTAATTCTTAACAAAAGCACATTCAAAAATGAAAAAAATATACATATTCATCTTACTTATTGTAGTTAGTACTGCAATGGTAACCGCACAAAATAAGAACACTAAAAAGGCTGATGATCTTTATAATCGTTTAGCTTATACAGACGCTGCAGAAGCTTATCAAAAACTATTGAAAAAAGGTAGTGGAGATCGTTATGTTTTTGAACAATTAGCAAATTCTTATTATAATATTAACGATACTAAAAAAGCTGAAACCTATTACAAACGTGTTGTTAAAGGGAAAACAGTAAAACCTGAAACAGTTTATAATTACGCACAATCATTAAAATCTAATGGTAAATTCGGTGATTATAATACTTGGATGAAGAAGTTTGCAGAAATGAGTCCAAACGACTCTAGAGCAATTGCTTTTATGAAGGATCCTAACTACCTTCCTAGATACAGCGAAAATGCTAAAAAGTTTACCGTTAAAAACTTAAAAGACATCAATACAGAGTATTCTGAGTTTGGAGGTACTGTAATAGACAAATCATTCTATTTCTCTTCAGCTAGAAATACGAGTAGAAAAAAATATGGTTGGGACGAACAACCTTATTTAGATATTTACAAAGCAGAGATTGTTGGAGGTACTGTAAAAAATGCTGATTTAATTAGTGGTGATGTAAACACAAAATACCACGAAGGAAACTTAGCAATTGTAGCAGATGGTAAAAGAATGTATTTTGACCGTAATGATTATTATAAAGGTAAATACAAAAAAAGTGAAGAGGGTATTAGTCAAATCAATATGTTTTCTGCAGTTAAAGAAAATGGAGAATGGAAAGACATTCAACCTGTAAATTTTAATAGCAGTGAATATTCTGTTGGTCAACCAACTTTAAGTCCTGACGGAAATACACTATATTTTGTTAGTGATATGCCAGGTGGTAAAGGAATGTCAGACATCTATAAAGTAGCTGTAAACAAAGATGGAAGCCTTGGAAACCCAGAACGATTAGGTGACAATGTGAATACAGAAGGTTCTGAAGTATTTCCTTTTGTTGATGCAAATGGAACTTTATATTTCTCTAGTGATGGTCACTTAGGAATAGGTGAACTTGATGTTTTTTATGCAGAAGCAAGTGGTAATGGATTTAGTGATCCTAAAAATATTGGTGCTGATGTAAATAGCTCAAAAGATGATTTTGCATTTAAATTTAATCCTGCAACCGAAGAAGGATATGTTTCTTCAAACCGTAAAGGAGGAGCTGGAAGTGATGATATTTATTCAGTTAAACAAATTGCTCCATTATGCAATGTTGAAGTTGCTGTTCAAGTAGTAAACGAATACACTAAAAAACCTATTTCAGGGGCTCGTGTAGATGTTTATGATGCTTTCGAAAACAAATTATCTACAAAAACAACCGATGCTAAAGGTAATGTTTCATTTACATTAGATTGTGAAAATAAATTTGAGATATTAGGCTTTGCAGATAATTATGAAAGTAATGGCGTAACTGTAAATACTACTAAAGAATCTCAATTAAACACATCGATATTACTTAGTCCTATTGAAGACATTATTAAAGAGGATAAAATTGTACTTAATCCAATTCATTTTGATTTTAACAAACATAACATTAAATCACAAGCTGCATTTGAGTTAGATAAAGTGGTTGCGATAATGAAAAAATATCCAACAATGGAAGTTAAAGTTGAAGGTCATACAGATACAAAAGGTAATGACGAATATAATTTAGGTCTTTCAGATAGACGTTCTAAGTCAACAGTACAATATTTAATTTCTAAAGGAATAGATAAAAACAGATTAACAAGTGAAGGCTTTGGAAAAAGTAGACCAATTGTTAAATGTGGAAATAATTGTACCGATGAACAAAGTGCAAAAAACAGACGTTCAGAGTTTATTATTGTAAAAAAATAAAAACTTTAATTACACAATTTAAAAAGCCCTTGTTAAAATAACAAGGGCTTTTTAGTTGTAATGATATTTATAAGAATTAAGCTTATACTTCTCTCAAATTATCTAGCATAATTACTGTCATTTCTTCTAAAGAAGTACTGTTTTTCCATCCCCAATCTTTTTGAGCATCACTATCATCAATACTCTGAGGCCAAGAATCTGCAATTTCTTGTCTAAAATCTGGAGCATACGATATTTCAAAATCTGGAATATGTTTTTTAACACTTTCTGCTATTTCTTTTGGATTAAAGCTTATCCCAGCAAGATTATAAGAATTTCTAACCTTAACTTCTTCTTTTGGAGCTTCCATAATAGTTAAAGTCGCTCTAATAGCATCATCAATATACATCATTGGAAGTGTAGTATTTTCACTTAAAAAACAAACATATTTCCCATGTTTTAATGCTTTATGGTAAATATCTACTGCATAGTCTGTGGTACCTCCTCCAGGCAATGTTTTATAGCTAATTAAACCTGGGTAACGGATACTTCTAACATCAACTCCATATTTATTAAAATAATACTCACACCAACGTTCCCCTGCTTGTTTACTTATTCCATAAACCGTAGAAGGTTCCATAATGGTTTTTTGTAAGGTATTTGTTTTAGGAGTCGTAGGTCCAAAAACAGCTATACTTGAAGGCCAAAACACCTTTTTTATTTTTTTGTCTTTTGCTAAATTTAATACATTAAAAAGAGAATTCATATTCAAGTTCCAAGCACGCATCGGAAATTTTTCGGCAGTTGCAGAAAGCATAGCAGCTAACAAATAAACATCTGTAATTTCATAACGAATTACAACATCTTCAATTGCTTTATAATCCATCGCATCTAAGACTTCAAACGGACCATCTTTACTCAAAGTTCCATCATCTTCTCTAATATCTGTAGCAATTACTTTGTGATTGCCAAATTTTGCTCGTAGCTGCGCTGTTAAATCAGTTCCAATCTGTCCTGAAGCACCAATAATAAGGATTCTTTTTTTCAAAATATTTCATTTTAAATTCGTGCAAATATACACAGATTATACCTCTTTTTATTCGCTATAATTTAACTTTAACTTGCCTTTATAACTTGTATCTTTGTAAGATACTCTTAGTTCAAAATGAAGTCGTTTATTCTATTATTAGTAAGTATTATTATAATTTCTTGTGGAAATAATTCAGAAGAAAAAACTGAAATAATAACACCTCAAAAAACAAATAACAGTTTATATGGAGATGTGAATTTTAATTTCCCTTCACTTACTGAAAATGCAATAACCGAGGTCATGCATTGGGGAGCCTTTGAAGATTTTGAAACACAGGTAAAATCTATTAATGGAAATTCTATTAAAGATGTAAAAATAAAGTCTAAGCAATTAATTTCTCAATTAGATTCTCTAACAAAAAAAATCCCCGATACACTTTATACTAAATCAATTTATTCAAGAGTAATTGTAGTAAAAACTAGAGCTAATTTATTAAACCAAGAAGTAAATAAAGCTCAATTTGATTCAGCTCGACTTCAAAATTATTTTTACGAAATGAATGTATCTGTAAAAAACTTAATCATTCAAATCAACGAAAAACTTCAAAAAGATGCTATCGATTTTCAACGAATAGACAACGAAAAACAAGAACTTGAAATTCAAAAAAAGTTTTTAGACTCAGTATATAAATCAGAATTGAAAGATCAAAAAAACAAATTGTAACAAAGCTGCTTTTATCGTACTAATTGATTATAATAACACTAAAATTTATTCTAATGAAAATAACCGCTATTAAAACTCCTCTAATCGCCGCATCTATTGCACTAGCAATGATTTCTTGTGGTGATAATACAAAAAAAAATCAAAAAGATACTTCTACAGAAGCAGATGAATTACCCCACGGAATTATCCTTAAAAACATGGATACAACGGTAAGTCCGAAAGACGATTTTTACAATTACGTAAACGGGAATTGGGTAAAAAACACTAAAATTCCAGACGATCAAACTCGTTGGGGAGGATTTGGTGTGCTTCGTAAAAAAACAGACGCCGATATGTTGGCTATTTTAGATAATGCTGATAAAAGTGGGAAATATTCAGCAGATACCGATCAAGCAAAAGCAATGATGATTTTTAAATCTGAATTGGATACCGATGCAAGAAATAAAGCAGGAATTGAGCCTTTAAAACCAGCTTTAGAAAAAATTAAAGGAATTAAAACTCTGGAGGACTTTCTAGACGTGATGTCCAAAAATACAATTTCAATTTCACAACCTTTCTTCGGGATTGCAGCTTTTTCTAACCCTAGTAATAGTGCTATGAATTCTGCTTATTTATTCCCAGGAGGATTAGGATTGCCAGAAAGAGATTATTATCTAAAAACAGATTCTGCTTCGGTTAAAACTAGAGAACAATATGTAACTCATATTACAAGAATGCTTCAGTTTTTAGGAGATTCTGAAAAAAATGCACATTCCCAAGCCAAAACAATTTTAGCTTTTGAAACAAGATTGGCGGAACCAAGATTAGATAAAGTAGCGAGTAGAGATTTTAGAAATTTCAATAATCCAAGATCCATTTCGCAACTTAAAGAAATGGTTCCTGCTATAGATTTGAATAGTGGGTTAGAAAACATGGGGGTTTCTAAAAAAATAGATACCATGATTGTAATGCAACCGGCATATATGAATGTTGTACATACTATCTTTACGGAAGGAGATATAGCAACTTTAAAAATAGTAATGCGTTGGGCAACTTTAAACAATAGTGCTGGAATGCTAACTACCGAAATTGAAGAAGCCAACTGGGATTTTTATAGCAAAACACTTAACGGAGCAAAAAAACAAAAACCTGCAAACGAAAGAGCTTTAGCTACCGTAAATACTACTGTAGGAGAAGCTTTAGGGAAATTATATGTAGACGAAATGTTTCCGCCAGAAGCAAAAGATAAAGCAGAGAAAATGGTGACTAACGTAATTGATGCTTATAAAAATAGAATAAATGCTTTGGATTGGATGAGTCCTGAAACCAAGGTAAAAGCGATTGAAAAATTAGATAAATTCACCGTTAAAATTGGATATCCAAATAAATGGAAAGATTATTCAACCTTAAACGTAAAAGAAGGAAATACCTATTATGACAATATGATTGCTGTGGGTGAATGGGGATTAAAAGATAATTTAAATAAGATAGATGAACCTGTAGATCGTACCGAATGGGGAATGTCACCACAAACAGTAAACGCCTATTTCCAACCTTTTAATAATGAAATAGTTTTTCCAGCAGCAATTTTACAACCTCCTTTTTATGACTATAAAGCAGACGATGCTGTTAATTACGGAGGAATTGGAGCTGTAATAGGTCACGAAATATCTCATGCTTTTGATGATAGTGGATCTCGTTTTGATGCCAACGGAAACCTAGTAAATTGGTGGACAGATGATGATCTTAAAAACTTTACAGAACGCGGCGATCAGTTAGCTGCACAATACAGTGCTGTAGAAGTTTTACCAGGTGTATTTATCGATGGTAAATTTACATTAGGTGAAAATATTGGAGATTTAGGAGGTGTTTTGGGAGCCTACGATGGATTGCAAAACTTTTATAAAGAAAGCGGAAGACCAGAAGATATCGACGGTTTTACAGCAGAACAACGTTTCTTTATGAGTTGGGCAACTGTTTGGAGAACACTACAACGTGAAGAATCATTAAAAACTCAAGTAAAAACCAATGTTCATTCTCCAGGAAAATGGAGAGCTACGCAACCTTTAGTAAATGTAGATGCTTTTTATAAAGCTTTTGATATTAAAGAAGGTGATGGAATGTTTGTTCCTGTAAAAGATCGGGTTCGTATTTGGTAATCATTATTAAACCTAACAGGTTTTTTATTACAAAGCTCACTAAGTAATTTCTTAGTGAGCTTTGTGCTTATTGGAGAATCTCAAAAGTAATTTCCGAGTTTTTAACAAGAAAATATTTGATAGTTTTATAATCGTTTTCAATGAGGTTCATATAATTTACAATATGAATGTCTTTATTGTTTTCCGTGATTAAAATATAACTTTTTTGGAACTCAATCTTTTTTACTTTTTCAATCTTAAAAGACATATTTCTGCTACCATTTATAAACTTAAGCATTCCTTTTTTAATTTCAACAAGTCCTGTTGGTACAGGTAAAAAGCCAATGATTAACAATAAAAAACCTAAAATAATTATCAATATATTTTCAATATTTATTGCATCTGAATGATAATAAAAAGCCAATCCTCCAAAAAAAAGAAAAGAACCAAAAATGAATGGCAATATTTTTGCATAATCATCATTATTTGTTGAGATCCTTAATTGGTTTTTATTTTTACTTTTTCTAATTTGAATTCTAGCATAAATTCCCCAAACACTTAACACCAAAAATAGCATCAATAAATACCTATAATAATTACCAATGTAATCTGGCAATAATGGGTTTATAATGATAAGGAAAACTAAAATTCCTATTTTATTTTTTGATTTTTTCAAAATAATAATTTACTGTAATGTATCGTTAACTTTTAATTCTAGTGAATTTACATCAATCGCCTTTTTAACAGCAATAGCATCAGTCACTACAAATGGTTTGGGCATCATGTTTTCTGCTCTTTTATTAATGGAGAATTGTGGATGGCTCAATAAATCATATGAATATTCCATTACAATAAAGCTTACATCTTGTTCTTTTTGTACGGTATAAGAAACCTCCAAACTATCATTATCTGAAACATAATAACGCACCAACTCCTTGCTTTTTATTTTTTGAGAATTGTCAATATCTTGAGTCTCTTTTGGTAAACCTTGCCCGTTAAAAGACAGTGAAATAAAGTTTATATCTTCTTTAGTATAAATACTGATCTGGTTTACATGACGCTGTGGAATAATAGTAAAGGTGACATTTTTAAGTCCGTTAATAATAGTGTCTTGCTTTAATTCTGTTTTAAATAAAGGAATGTCTTTTTTTGGTGCTTTAACTGCATAAGTATAACCACTACTGTATTTACTACCAGAAGCGCTTTCTATATATTTTGAAGCTTCTTCTGGGTCTTCTCCTAAATATCCTGCGGTCCAATCGTCCCTCATTTCATCGTAAGTTGCCCAATAAGATTCGCCTTTATCAGCATCTTGATAATAAATTAAACTATTCGGTTTTTGTCTTTCTGGAGTAAAATCGCTGGACATATGTGCTTTTACAAAAAACACAATCGCTAATAAATAGAAAATCATCGACAGTCCTCTTTTCATTTTATAAAACCCAAAAACAGGAAGTAGTAATCCAAAAAGTAATACTGTAAAGATAGTGCTTGCCATTAACATTTTTAATCCTAATCCAACTGGGAAAAATTGAATATGTGGTGCAAATAAGAAAATTGCTAAGGCTCCCAACAAAGTCATTAATAATAAATTCGGTTTTTCTTGACGGATTAAAACCCAAAGCGAAAGCAATCCAAAAAACACAGGAAGGATAAAAAATGCAGCTCCTTTTAAATAAATAGCCACCAAAGTATTTATAACTAACCAAAAGAAAAGTGGAGCGATTAATAAACTTGCCACATTGGTTTTTTTTGAAAAACGTTGATAGATCCCAAATATAATCCCAAGTGTAAGCATTACAAAAAACCATATATATGTATGGCCATTATAGGTAAAACCATGTTGAATTTCTTCATATTGAGGGTATAGGTTCATCATTAATTTCCAACCATAAGAACCTATTAAACCAGCAATAATTAATGCCAATAAAAACGGTACAAACCCTTTTAATATTGATTTTCCGGTTAGTACTCTTTTTCTTATTCCGAAGAAAATTAGCACTACAAACAAAACGATTGCTGTAATTACCATAGGTATTACCCAAGTAAATGGATAGCTAATCATTTTTAATAAAGGAACATTTATATATACATAATCTTCGTCAGATTTAAAATTTGAAAGATCTGCATCAGCAAAATAATGAACCAATGGCAGTAAGTATTCTCCTTGATGTTGTAAGGTGTTTCTATCTAAATTATCATAAGTATCATTGGCGGTATGGTAATCAAAATGATCATCAATAAAGGCAAAGAAAAAACCCTCAATATCGCCATCTTCTCTAAAAACAGTAGAATCGGTATCGTTGGGAAGCATTTTATAAATACTGTACATTAAAGAAGATGCGGTAGGATACTCAACATCAGCTTCTATAAATGCTTTGATTAATTTTTTGTTGCCGTTGTTAGTTTCCACAATCATATTACTTGGCCCTCCGCTTCCTCTGGCTTCAAAATTTATTGCTATACCTACCTCTTTTGCCCAAGGGTGTCGGTTTACAAACAATCGGGCTCCATCTAAACCTACTTCTTCAGCATCGGTGATGACTACTATGATATCATTTTTTGGTGTTTTTCCGCTTGCTTTGTAAGCTCTTAAAGTTTCCAAGATGGTTACAACTCCACTTCCTGCATCACTTGCGCCAAAAGATGGTGTTAGAGCACTGTCGTAATGCGATAATAGCAATAAAGCTTTTCCGTCTCCAGAGCCCTTCATTTTTGCAATGATATTTTTAGATTTATCGAGGCTTTTCCATTTTGGATTCATTACAAAACCTTCTTGAACTTGTGTTTCTAAGCCTAATTTTTGAAATTGTTTAATAATATATTCTCGTACTCGTTCGTGTTCTTGAGTACCAATATAATGTGGTGCTTTGCTAATTTCTTTTAAAGGGATTAAAGCTCTTTCTGAAGAAAACTCAGTGTCGGGAACCGTGGCAGGCTCACCGCTTTGAGGCATTAAGCTATAAAAACTAAAATAGACTAAACCAATAATTAATAGGAAGGAAAGTAAGGATTGAAAGCGTTTCATTTTTGAAAATTTAGAGTTTTAAAAGTACTAAATATTCTTCATAAGAAAGGTATGTTAATAAAAATGAAAAGGTTGTATCTGTTTTTTGACTATCTTTAAAGGTATAAATAGTTAATATTATGGGAATTAAAAGTTTTATTGGGAAAAGGGTAAAACCTGAAAAAAGTACTTCGGAACAAATTAAAGTTTCCGATTACATGACGCGCAACCTAATTGTTTTTAATCCAAAACAATCGGTATTAGAAGTAATGGATTTATTAATTAAGCATAATATTTCTGGAGGTCCAGTTGTAAATGAAAATCACGAGTTAGTAGGAATTATCTCTGAAGGAGATTGTATCAAACAAATTAGTGAAAGCCGCTATTACAATCAGCCTATGGAAAATATTAATGTGGAAGAACACATGATAAAAGATGTAGAAACCATCAATGGTGATATTAGTATTTTTGATGCTGCTGAGAAATTTCTTCAATCAAAAAGACGTAGATTTCCTATTATTGAAGAAGGGAAATTAGTTGGACAGATTAGTCAGAAAGATGTTTTAAAAGCGGCACTTCAATTAAAAGGACATAGTTGGTGATATTTGATTCGACTATACTTAACAACCATTTTACATAAATATTTTTGATTATTCTTTCTGCTAATAAAAAACCTACTAGGTTTTGAAGACCTAGTAGGTTAAGTGTTATTAAAATGTTTGATTAAAGTACTAGTTAGAAATTTACTTCAATTTCATCAAGCTCATAAGAACCGTCAAAATCTGCATTACCGCTACCTTGGTATTTAAAAGCAATATAACCCGTACCAGTTACACAATCCAAACTTACATTTCCGGATTCAAACCAATCTGAAAAACTATCATCATCTTGAACAATGTATGCTGCTGGAATTAAGTCCCAAGTAGCTGAAGTAATAGTCGCTGTATCTCCATCCCAATCACTAGAATATAATAATTCTAAGGTAGATCCATCTGAAAAACTATTAGATGTTTTAAAGTTTAAAGTTTCTCCATTTTGAGCATCAAAATCAAATTCTGGCATAATTAACCAAGCAATTGTACTATCATCATTTGAGTTAAAAGAACCTATCGTTGCTGATAAACCAAGAGAACCATTACTTCCATCATTAAAAAAAGAAATCCAGTCTCTAGATCCCTCTTGAATATAATTTATCCATCCATTACCTGAAATAGAAGAACCTTCGCTTTGAGTTTCAAAGAATTCAGAAAACAATTCATTTGTTCCAGTTGAGCTTGCTAAACCACAATCTACTTCTGATGGATCACAACGGTCTGTGCTATCAAAATTTATAGTTTCTGGAGTGTTTAATACGATATTAAAAATTTCTCCAAAAAAGTTTTTTGTTAAGATTCCATCTAAAACTCCTCTACCTTGCGGTACTAAAACGGCTTTAAAGTCTGAAAAAGTACTAGTACTTAATATAGCACTTAGTCCTTCTGTGCAACTCTCTATAGTGCGCTCTCCATCAAACTCGTCTGTTGGTTCTGCGGCAAAAGTTTTACGATTATCTCCTAATGCATCATTACGATTAAATTGAACGTCATTTAATCTAACATATAGGTTTGTTTTATCATCTGAAAATTCTGAGATGCTAATTGGTAAAGCTATAATTTCAGCAAGTTCAATATCTCGTATCAAGGTTTCGGCCATTTTCGATTCTGCAATCTTTTGAATTTCTGAACCTCCATCATTAATACCTATCGACAATAAACCGTCTTGAGCATATCCTGCTGTTAAACCATCTAGTTTTACAAATATTTTTCTTCCAAATTCATAGGTAATAAATAATGGGTTTACATTTATTAAAATTTTAATCCCAGTAGTTGGGTTCTCTGCTTGATCTTGTATCACTAATTCTTCAAAAAAGTTACCTGCTTCATCGTTAGAAATTACATATCCAGAAATATAGGTATCCGTTTCTGTAAAAGTTAGTGGAGCCCCGTTATTTTGTAATACTAAATCTTTTAACGAGCCAATTGTGATTACAGTTCCGTTAATTATTGGCGCTATAGGATCTGTATTTGGCACATCGTAGTCATCATCGCTTACACAAGACACTATTAATGTCAGTGCTAAAAAAAAGGTTACTATTTTGTAATTTTTTATTGTTTTCATTTTATTCTATTTTATTAAAGCGTTAGTAACGCTTGTTTTTTTAATATTAAAATCTTACGTAAACATTTACATAATAAGACGTTCCATAACCAAAGAAATAACGAGGGCCAAAAACGGCACCGTTTTCACGGCTTTTATCTTCTTTTAAATCTCTATAGTTAGTTTTTCTTCCTTGTTCAAAACCACCAGTAATATATTCTTGATCTAAAACATTGTTAATGGTTGCAAAGAAGCCTACATAGTATTTTTTTATTTTCCAAGATTTACCACCTACAATATTCACTAAAAAGTAGTCGTTAAATTCTTCTTGTTTTAGTAAATTTCTAGCTTCTTCTTCGTCATAATCGTTAAAAGGCTGTCCATCAAAATCTGAACTAAAGTTATCTGATCTAGCTAAATTATTTACATCTATATATGCATTAGAGAAATAATTCGTAGTTAAACCAAACCACCAAAATTTAGGATCTCGATATTCTAAACCTATTTGAAAAGCCTTTTCTGGTCCGCCTGCTACATGATAATCTTTTAATTTTGTAGTACCATCACCAAAAGTAATTGGTCCTTCTAAATCGTCACTTGTGATATATAAATTTGGATTGTTATTATAGGTATATTGCCCTAATGAGGCTGCTCCTTTAACTTTAATGGTTGGTGTTACCTGTGCTTCAATTCCAAATTCTACACCTATGTGTTGTTTTTCAACATTTGTAAGAGTTTCTTGAATAAAAGCATCTTGCTCTAGCCCTAATCCTGAAATATTCTCCGTAAAATAAAAGCCTAGGTCATTACCGTCTTTAAAATTTGAATAAAACCCTGTAATTCTTGCTTTAATTATTGGCGATCTAAAAATATAACCTATATCTATATTCTGTATTTTTTCACTATCAAGACCTATGGTTACGTCATTATTTTGTCTTGCATTAGTAAATGAGTTTCTAATTGCTGGTGCTTTTGTTAAGTAACCTAGATTAACATCTATAAGATGCCTTCCTGTTATTTTATAAGTAAGTCCTCCTTTTACGCCATAATCTGTAAAGCTAAGTTGTTCGCTTTCTCCAAAAGATCGAGCCCCAGGATAGTTCCCGTTTTCATATAACCCGTTGCGTTGGTAATCTGTATTTGCAACCGAGGCTGCTAAATAAAAATCTACCTTACTATACTTAAATTGTGCTTGTGCAAAACCAGAAATAACACTAGAATTAATTTCATAATTATATTTGTAACGATCACCTTCAGTTACAATTCTATTTCTATTTCTAAGGTCGCTTTGTGCAACATCTCCTACAATAATATCTACATTTCCATCTTCTCCTTCGGCAAAGAAATCTACATCTAAAAACCCTGTGCCACCTAGTAAATCTTTTAATTCTGCAAAGTTTTCGCTTTTAAGATTTCTATAATTAATATTTCCATTAATTAAAACATTTTCGTTTACTGCAATATCAAAAATAGAATTTATACTAAACTGTGTGTCGTCTATTCTATCTTCTTGAATTGCATAAATTGAATTTCCTCCGTTGTTAGCAGAAATTGAATTTCCTCTGTATAACGATTCCCAATCTAATTGTCCATTTGCAATAAACTCTTGTCCTGCTAAATAAGCGTTCTGAAAATCTCCAGGCGTAGGGTTTGGGTCTTGAAGAAAATAACTAGGAAGTCTTTGGTAATAATTACCAAAAGGATTTCTTCCTCCTCCAATATAAGTTTCTTGCCCATCTATAATAACTAAGCGTGTACCTCCATAGTCAACTCTTGTATTTCCTATACTTCCTGTCTGATAGGCTACATTTGTATTAATGTTAATTTTTTCGTTCACGTTCCAATAATGGTTCAACATAAACACCGGCTCTTTAATATTACGAACTCGACTGTTGCGTTTTTCACCATCTTGGTAGCCCCAATTTGGGTTGTAACGAATGCCCTTTAAATCTTTTACTTCTTGAGTAATTGCTGTTGAACGACCTCTTCTGTTAGGAGTATAAAATCCGGTAAAATTGATACTATGAGCATCGTTTATCTTCTTTTCTACAGAAGCGTAAAATGAGTTTGCATCGTATAAAGTACCGTCTATATATCCTTCATTTCCAAAACGTCTAGCAGCTAAAAATGAATATGCCCAACCTGTTTTTGAAACTCCACTACTATAAGAAGCCATCATACGTCCTTGGTAGCTTCGGTTAGCAGCTGCAAAAGATACACGTCCATTTTTTCTATTCTTGGAAGCACGCATAATAATGTTGGTGGTTCCAGCAAGGTCTCCAAAAGTATAGTCGTTTGCTTTTATACCCATACTAAATTCACGGTTTCTTTGAACATCGTTTAGTCCCCCCCAGTCTCCCCATTGTGGACGACCGTTAAACTGTTTGTTCATTTCAATACCGTTAATTAATACTTTTCCGTAGGCATTATCCAAACCTCTTGGTCTAAAAAATGTTGCGCTAAAGTCAAAAGCTGCTGCACTTA
Source organism: Flavobacteriaceae bacterium (assembly GCA_046055745.1). GTDB lineage: Bacteria > Bacteroidota > Bacteroidia > Flavobacteriales > Flavobacteriaceae > Marifrigoribacter. The sequence continues at coordinate 13,456 of JASFZG010000188.1, forward strand.
AAAACACATCTCTAGAAGCTTGTAATAGTCCTGAAACATTAGATGCAGATCCACCTAAATCGCCATCAAGCTCACCGTCGGAAAGACTAATAACTCCAATTTGCGATTCTAATTCTGTTAAATCTATTTCCATAATAATAGGATCTAGATTAATCGTTTCTCCGTTTTGAATAGTAATAGGAATACTTTGAGTGATGTAGTTAAGTTTACTTACCACAAGAACTTGTTCCCCTTGCGGAAAATCTGCTCCTGTAAGATTAAATAACCCTTCCGAATCGGTTTCTGTGTGAAAGTTACTTGATAAAATTCGCACTCCAATTTCTGAAATTACTTCACTCGAATGTGTATCTACCACTCTTCCCTTTATTACTGCATCTTGAGCAAATAATGTTAAGTTACTCGCCAAAGCAATACATAAAGTAAAAATGATTTTTTTCATTCTAAATTTGGTTGTTTTAATATTAATAAATTGTTATAAATCGACAACGAATTTACATTATTTAACTGAATTAATTACATTTGTAACGCCTATATATAGTATGTTTACATAAACTTAATATTACCATTCTGATGAAATCTAAACCCTCTTTACTTATTGTTGCATTTTTAACATTTTCTTTGCTTTTTTCACAAGAAAAGAAAGAATACAAAGTAAATACTATTGCTTTTTATAACCTTGAAAATTTGTTCGACACTGAAAACGACCCGGTTACATTTGACGATGATAGGACTCCAGATGGAAAAGATCATTGGACGGAAGAAATTTACCAAGCCAAATTAAAAAATATGGCAAAAGTGATTGCCGAAATTGGGGCAGATGTTTCTGGAACGACTCCTGCAATAATTGGTGTCTGTGAAGTTGAAAATAGAAAAGTTTTAGAGGACTTGGTTAACCAAGAACCATTATTAAAAAAGGACTATGGGATTATCCAATTTGACTCACCAGATCGTAGAGGGATAGATGTAGCACTTTTGTATAGAAAAAAATTATTTACCCCTACTAATTACAAAGCTCATGAATTAATTATTTACGACAATAACGATTCTACCAAACGTATTTTCACAAGAGATCAATTACTTGTTAGCGGAATGCTTGATGGAGAAAAAATTCATTTTATTGTAAATCACTGGCCATCTAGAAGTGGCGGAGAAGAAAGATCTCGCCCAAAAAGAATTAAAGCGGCTAAGTTAAATCGTCAAATAATAGATTCACTTTTTTCCGAAGACCCTTATGCTAAAATTATTACCATGGGAGATTTAAACGACGACCCTTCAAGCCCAAGTGTAAAAAACCATCTTAAAACAGAAAGAAAAGCAAAAAATCTTAAAATGAAGGAACTTTATAATCCTATGGAAGACATGGCTAGACAGGGTTTAGGTTCTTTAGCTTATAGAGATAACTGGAATTTGTTTGATCAAATGATTATTTCAACCGAACTAACCAAAAAAGATTTTTCTACTTATCGTTTTTATAAAGCAGGAATTTACAATAAAACTTATTTAGTGAATGCTCATGGAAGATATAAAGGATACCCATATAGAAGTTTTTCTGGTGGCGGGTTTACTGGAGGCTACAGTGATCACTTTCCTGTATATTTATATTTAATTAAGGAAAAATAAAAATCTAAAATTCATTATAACAAAAAAGCTCCATATGAAAATATGAAGCTTTTTTGTTATCTTGTTATTCTTTTAATTAAACCAAGTTCCCCAAGGAATTCTACTTAAAACTAAAAGCAATGCTATACCATAAAATATAGAGATAGTTTTAAATTTAGCATCATCCGTAGTCTTCTTTTTATGTTTTGAAAACCCAATGGTAATCAAAACAATAGCTATAAGCATCATTAAAGGGTGTTCTACGGAAGAAAAACGAAGTATTGAATCTTTCATTACTGCTCCCATTCCGCTTACTTTAATTGCTCCCATTGCATTTGGAGAGTATATATATAAGAAGAGTCCTATTAATATCTGAATGTGTGTAACAATTAATGCAAATAAGGATATTCTATAATCATTTGCGCTAAATGTTCCTTTGGAAAACATTCCTTTAAAAGCATTTAAAGTAGCTAAAACAATTAATAGTAGTGTTACATAAGCCCAGTATGAATGGATAAATTGAATAGTTTCGAACATTTTGTTAATTTTAGGTTTTTAGATTTTCAAAGGTAGGTATATAATAACTAAAAAAAACGTCCCGAATAAATCGGGACGTTTTATAGTAATATATAATAAAAGTATATTAGAATTCGTAACGTAAAGAAGCGTTAAATGTTCTTCCGTTAGTATTAAAATATCCAAATCTATCAGATTGTTGGATTGCAATTCTATCAAATAGGTTAAATACATTTGCTCTAAAAGTCATTTTATTAGATCCTAAATCAAATCTGTATGTTATACCTGCATTAGTTAGAGCGTATCCGTCTAATTGATCTCCAGTGTAATCAGACTGAGAAGTTCCTTCATCTGTAAATTCATAATGGTTCTCATTGTATTTAACACGAGCATCAACACTTAAACCTTTGATTATTTTAGCATCAAAACCAATTCCTGTTGTAAATTGGGGAGCTGTAGAAATTTTAATTCCATCACGATCAATTAATTCAGTTTCTCCAATTTGCTCATTGGTATCAGCATTGTATCTAGAAACTTCAGCTTCTCCTTTATAATACCAAGATCCAGCAGAAATAAATCCATTAAATGTTAACCAATCTGTTGCTTTATAAAACACGTCCAACTCTGCACCAGAATGAAACTGTCTTACGTGTCTTTGTAATGTAGTTGTATCAATATCATCTGAATCATCATCTGGCGTTCCGTTATCATCAGAACTAAAGTTTGATAATGTTCTATCGTTCCAATCCGTAACATATGCGTTAAAGTGAGCTCTAAATCTATTTGCCTTAACATTATAACCTGCTTCATAGCTTTTGATTATTTCATTCTCTACTTCTGGAGATAAAAGTTGTGTAATAAATCCTGAATTTCTAACAAAAATATTATCTAAATAAGGTTGTCTTGAATAATAACCTCCATTAAGAAAGATAACATTGTCTGGGTTGATACTATATGAAACACCTCCTTTTATGTTATAACCTGTTTTATTGATTTTATCAGACTTAGCAGGATGAAATCTATCTTCTCTTTCATAAGATTGGTTTGAGAATGCTCCTTGGAAGAATACAGAAAACTTATCTGTTGCATATTCCATTTGACCGAAAACACCTTGATAGTTAATTTTCTCAGAATTATCATATGCAATTCTGTCTTTTTCATCAGCGAAATCAAATAATGCTCCCCAAGGAGTAGCATCAAAAGTTTCAGTTACAACATAATCATCTGGTTGATTGTCCGAACTATCATTAGTCCATCCAGTTAATCCATAAAGATCTATTACTTGTCTAAAGTGATCCCCTTGGTAAAACCTTACATCAACTCCAACATTTGCAGTTAAGTTATCAGAAAAATCATGGTTTAAATTAGATACTAATCCATACCATTGGTGATTGTTCATTGAACCTCTACGAATATATCCAGACTCTAAACCACTACTAACTACGTTACCAATTCCTACTGTCGCATTGTTAGCTTCGATTGCAGGGTAATCAATTTGTCCATATAAAGGACCATCACCATCAGGATCTTCTGTTCTAATACGTCCACGACCTCTAGGTCCTGTTCCACCACCTCGTCCCCAAGATGCATAAGCAACGGTAGAAAGTTCTGTATTATCTGAGATTGAGAAGTCCCAGTTTAAGTTCATTACTGGTTTATGGTAAAAGTTTTGTCTTTCTGAAGTGATATCAGTACCATCTGCATTTTTATAACCCCAGTGTTGATTAAATTTAGGATCTGCTGCTATTCTTTCTTTAGTTTGAGACCATTTTTGTCCGTGCAATTGAGGAGCACCAGTAACTAAGAAGTTAAAGTTATGTTTCTCATTTGGTTTGTAACCTACAGCAAAATAATAATTTTGTCCTTCACCATAAGTACCTTTAGCCCATTTTCTATGTGCTTGCCAGTAATCTAATAATACAGAAAAAGCCCATCCTTTTTCACTTCTACCAGAATCATACCCAATGGTACCTTTCATATAACTATCATTAGCTCCTAAAAAACGCACAAAACCACCTTTCTTTTTGTCAGCAGCTTTCATTACAATATTAGTTGTTCCTCCTACAGAAGAAATCGCTAATTTAGAAGCTCCAAGACCTCTTTGTACTTGAATTGTAGTAGCAATATCAGCAATACCAGCCCAGTTAGACCAGAATACTTTACCGTCTTCCATACTATTAACTGGTTGACCATTTAATAAGATTGCAATGTTAGTTTGATCAAATCCTCTTAAAAAGAATTGTGAATCTCCAAAACCAGTTTGACCAGATACATAAGCAGATGGCGTAAATGCTACTGCTTCTGCTAATTCAACATTACCTGCTGATCTTAACTGAATTTCCTCAGCAGAAATTGTTGATACTGCAACTGGTGTTTTTCTACCTGAAGCTAAATCAATAATTCCTTTTCCTACAATAACTACTTCTGCTAAAGCATCAGCATCTGGAGACATTGTAATTTCTCCTAAATTAACTGTACCATTTGATAAGGTATAAGATACATTTGTTGAAGTATATCCTAAATAAGAAATTGTAATAGTTCCATTTTCACCATCAACTGTTAGTGAAAATTTTCCGTCAAAATCTGAAATAGCACCATTTGTAGTACCATCTTCTACGACATTAGCTCCAGAAAGTGGCCCTCCCAAGTCTGCATCGTTAATTGTTCCTGTAATAGTTCCTTGTGCAAATGAAATAACATTTACAAACATAAAAGCTACTACTAAATAAAAAGTAATTTTTTTCATCATTAAAAATTGTTTTAAAGTTGCTGCAAATTTACACATTCAATTTAATTTTTAACAATTTTTTAAGGTTAAAAAATCTTAAATGAATTTTAGTAAATTTCATTAATGCAAGTATCGTAAAATTCTAACAATAAGTATATTACTATGTTAACTTTTTGTTAACAGACTTATAAACCAAAAAAAGTTAGAAAGAGATATTATCCAATTGCTCTTTTAGAGGAGCAATATGGTCAAAATAAGAGTCTTGATATATTTTCTTGAGAGGTTCAGAGAGTGGTAAATCTTGCTTAAAAGGGTCCACTTGTTTCCCGTTTTTCCAGAATCGATAACAAACATGGGGGCCTCCGGTATTCCCAGTCATTCCAATCCAACCAATTACATCACCTTGTCGTACATGTTGTCCCGCTTTTACATTCTGGTTTTTCATGTGAAGGTATTG
>JASFZG010000189.1:0-12373 GCA_046055745.1 Flavobacteriaceae bacterium
GTACGGATAACAAAAACAATCCCACTTCCAACTGATAATTATCATACTAAAATATCATGGCAACCTTATCTTTGTAAAAAACACTCAGAGATGAAATTACCCTACGCAGAACCTTACAAAACAAAGATGGTTGAATACATTAAACCATCGACTGTCGAGCAACGTAAGCAATGGATTAAAGAAGCTAATTACAACTTGTTTAACCTTACTTCAGATAAAGTGTTTATTGACTTACTTACCGATTCTGGAACAGGTGCAATGAGTGATAATCAATGGGCAGAAATGATGCGTGGTGATGAAAGTTATGCTGGTTCTCAATCGTTTTTAAAACTTAGAGAAACCGTAAAACGTATTACAGGTTTTGAATATTTTTTACCAACACACCAAGGTCGTGCTGCGGAAAACGTATTATTTTCAGTTTTGGTAAAAGAAGGTGATATCGTTCCAGGGAATTCACATTTTGATACTACTAAAGGCCATATAGAGTTCCGGAAAGCAACTACTTGCGATTGTACAATAGATGAAGCTTTTGACACTTCCGTTTTTCATCCTTTTAAAGGAAACTTGAATATTGAAAAACTAGAAGAAACATTAAAAAAACATCCAAAGGAGAAAATTCCATTTGTAATAATTACGGTTACTTGTAATTCTGCTGGTGGTCAACCTGTTTCACTTCAGAATATAAAAGAATCTTCTGAAGTATGTAAAAAATACGACATTCCATTATATTTTGATGCTGCCCGTTTTGCAGAGAACGCGTATTTCATAAAAACAAGAGAAGAAAAATATAAGGATTTTACCATTAAAGAAATTGTAAAAGAAATGTTTTCGTATGCCGACGGAATGACGATGAGTGCCAAAAAAGATGGCTTGGTAAATATGGGAGGTTTTATTGCTTTGAATAGTGAAGAAATCTTTAAAAAAGCAACCGTCTTTAATATTATGTATGAAGGATTTATTACTTATGGAGGCTTGAACGGTAGAGATATGGGCGCTTTAGCAGTTGGATTGGATGAAGCTACCGAGTTTGATTACCTAGAAACCAGAGTAGAACAAGTCGCTTATTTAGGAAAACAATTGGTAGAATACGGAATTCCTGTACAGCAACCTTTTGGAGGTCACGCTATATTTTTAGATGCTAATAAATTTGTACCAACCATTCCTCGTGATGAATATAGAGCCCAAGCTTTGGCGATAGAATTGTATATTATCGGTGGAGTTAGAGGCGTTGAAATAGGAACTATTTTAGCAGATCGAGATCCGTTTACTCATAAAAACAGATATCCTGAATTGGAATTAGTACGTTTGGCAATACCGCGTAGAACTTATTCTTTAAATCATATGCGATATATTGCTGCGGTTTTAAAAAACATTTATGATTCTAGAGAAGAAGCAAAACGAGGATATGTTATTGTAGATGAAGCACCAATTATGCGTCATTTTACGGTGAAGTTGGAGAAACTATAGAATTCTCAATCCGTTATTGGTTTTAAAATTTGGCTGAAGAAGATTTACCTCTTCCCCATTAACAGCTCCTAACACTAGACATTCACTCATAAAGTTGGCAATTTGTTTCTTCGGAAAATTAACGACAGCAATTACTTGTTTTCCTATTAAGTCTTCTTTATCATATAGGACAGTAATTTGTGCAGATGTTTTCCGAAGCCCTATTTCTGAACCAAAATCGATGGTTAATTTATAGGAAGGGTTTCTAGCTTCCGGAAAATTATATACTTCTTGTATTGTCCCTACTCGCATTTCTACTTTTTCAAACTCATTCCAAGTTAAATCGTTCATAGTTTAATTTTGAACTTTAAAGATAGTTTTATTTATAGAATTCCGTTTAAAATTGTAACTTTAAATCAAATTCCTCAACTAATAAATAAAGAAGAATAATCATTAACAATACATAATAAAAATGTCCTTAACTCCTTCCAACATGATGCCTTTGGGCACCCTTGCTCCCGATTTCAATTTATTAGATGTAGTAGCTGAAAAAATGGTTTCACTTGCTGATATTAAAGGTGAAAAAGGAACAGTGGTTATGTTTATTTGTAATCATTGCCCCTTTGTAAAACATGTAAATGATGAATTGGTTAGACTTTGTAATGATTATCACGTAACTGGTTTCGGATTTGTAGCCATAAATAGCAACGATACAGAAAAATACCTAGAAGATTCTCCAGAAAATATGGCGCTAACTTCGGAAGAAAACAATTATTCTTTTCCTTATTTATTTGATGAAACTCAAGAAGTAGCAAAAGCTTATGATGCTGCTTGTACTCCAGATTTCTATTTATTTGATTCAGAATTAAAATTAGTTTATCGAGGGCAGTTAGATAATTCCCGTCCAGGAAATATGATTCAAGTTACCGGAAGAAATTTAAGAGAGGCTTTAGATAGTGTTCTTAGTAATAGTCCTCAGCGTAAAGAGCAAAAACCGAGTATGGGCTGTAATATTAAATGGAAATAAAAGGCAACATTATTTAAAATAAGCTGCCTTCTACTAATTAACCAACCTTATTTTTTAATAAAAGACTTTATTATTGATTTTTTATTTTCAAGATTCAATTCTAAATAATATAAACCTGATTCAATCTCAGAAATATTAATATTTATATTATTTTCATCTAGGGTTTTGTCAAAAGTTTTTATTATTCTTCCTGTTGTATCATAAATAGTAACCCTTGCCTCTCCATTATTATTCTGAATAAATCCAGATACACTTAAATAATCTTGTACAGGGTTTGGAAAAAGTTTCAAATTAATCTCTGATGAAAAATCTCCAACTGACAATATGTTTTCTATCTTTCTAACATTTCCATCCGATGTAAATTCAGAAATATACAATGCGTTTTCATCGTTATTGTACACCAATCCACTAGGCGAATCAAAAGTCGCTACACTTATATCTCCATCAGCGTTTCCTTGTTCACTTCCTGCAAAAAGAGTTACATCATCTACCCCCTCAGGATTAATACTAAAAATTTTATGTCCAGTAAAAAAAACAGTTCCCCATAAATTACCATTTCCATAAGTAATAAATGCTAATGAAGAATTTGACCCTCCATCTGGTACAGTAGCAACATATTCTGTCCCTCCATTAAATACTTTGTAGATTTCTCTTCCTGTATAATTTCCTGCATATAGGTTTCCTAAATCATCATAAGCCAATCCAACGGGGGTATTTAAAGGAGCACCTTGGTACAACTCTATAACAGCTCCTGACGCAGTTAATATATTTACACTACTATTTGACGTTAAAGTAAAAATCATATCGTCAGTGTCAAATGATTTAATTAATCCCGAAGGAAAACTTCCTACATTAAACGATTCTAATAATGTTCCTGATGAATCATACTTATGAATACTAGCCCCACTATATTCAACAACAAAAAGGTTACCGCTAGAGTCAAAAGCCAATCCGTTTGGATTTGCTAAACCGCTTACAAATGTTGTGGTAACACCTCCTGGAGTAACTTTATAAACAGAATTTCCATTAAAATCTGAGCCATATAAATTTCCATCTGCATCAAAAACCACTGCGTCCGTAATTTTAGCAGTTGGATCAGAAAAGTAAGTAGAAACTGTTTGTGCGAACACAAAGTTTCCGAATAATAAAAAAAGTAAATACTTCATCATAATATATTTTTTAGTTTATAATTTGTATAACACTAAATCTTTTAAAGTGTATTAACAATCCAAAACTATTCAAGTATTAATGAAAAATAAAATATATTATGTTGCGATTTATAAATCAAAACAAACTTGAAGGTAAGTGTTTACAAGTCATTACCGTGCAAAAGCCTTTTCTTTACATAATAAGAAGGAGTAAGACCTGTAAAGTTTTTAAAGGCATTATAAAAGGCTGAACTAGATGAAAACCCTGCTTTATGAGCTATATTTTCTATTGTAAATTTTCGATATTCTGGATACAATTCTAGCTTTTTAAGTGTGTTTGAAATTCTAAGTTCATTTATAAATACTGCAAAAGATTTTTTAAAATCTTCATTAATAACTTTAGACAAATAGGTCGTATTTGTACCTGCTTGTTTTGCAAATTCTGATAAGCTTATATTTTTATCTAAATAAAACTCTTGTTGGACAGCAGTTTTTATAAAATCATGGATTCTTTCTTTCTGCTCTATATCAATTTTTAATCTCTCATTATCTTTAGATTCAATTTTTATTTGAGGAGTATAATCCAATGTTTCTTCACTATTTTTAAGTTTTTTAGCTAGCTGTCTGTTTTTAATAAAAAGTAAATTTTTATGCTTTTTTTGTTTATTATATGAATAAAATATAAAAATTAAAAGAGCAATTGATGTCATTAAAATTCCACTTATAAGTATGATCTGACTGTTTTTCTTTTTAATAGTAATATCATATAATTCATTTTTTGAAGTCAATATTTCAATTTCTAATTTATTTTTTTCAGATTCGTATTTTTCGGTGATATCTGCTAACTGCTGTCGGATTTCTAAACTATCAACATGCTTCTTTAACGATAAATATTCTTGATTGTGATAGATCGCTTTTTCATAATCTTTTAATTCTATATAGGTATCACGCATATTTTCATGAACTTCTAAAGCAATAAGATTTGAAGAAGATTCTAAAGCTTTTTCAAAATGATTGATTGCTTTTTTATTGTTCCCTTTAATTGCATATCCTTTTGCAATGTTATTGTTTAGGAATTCTAATTGACAATCAGTATTATTTATTAATCCTTTTTTACCATAATATATGGCAGAATCTGCTACGCCTAATTTCAAATAACAATTACTAATAAACTTATAATAAGATGGTAACCACACATCAAAATTATTTTCAATTGAAATATCAACTCCTTCTAAAGAATATTTTATAGACTCCCTTAATAAATTTTCCTCTTCATACAAAATAGATTTATTGAAAACAATAGTATTCTTAAATTCCGGAGAAATAGCATATAATTTTGCTTGATCATAATAAATTACTGCTTGGTCAATATTTTTTACTTTTGCTTGAACTAAACCAATACTAACAAAGGTTTTAAACAAAACAATACTATCCGATTTAGATAGAATTTTATTTTTTCTAACTTTCTTTTCTACTTTTAAATATTGTTTTATTGCTTCTGGATAATTCTCTTCATAATAATAAATTTCGCCCATTAGCCTAATAGATTTATACAAAAGGCTGTCTTCAATATTATTATTTCTAATGTTTAAATCTAATAGTTCTTTTGCTTCTAAAGTATTAGTTTGCCAATACAATGCTCTTGCATTTGTATAAACAACGAGTGTTTTTAGATGGCTATTATCAATTTCTGTTGAAAGAACCCAAGCACTTCTTGCATATTTATTTGCACTATCAAATTTTTTCTGAGAAGCATAATTTGTAGTCCATTGTAAATAATTTTTAAGCTCTTTGATTTTAGTTTCTGAAGTCTGACTATAGGAAATAAAGCTATAAAGAAGTGTGATAAGAACTAGAATTACAACTCTATTTTTTTTCATAAATGATGTCATTTAAATGTTTAAGACGCAATAAAAGGAAATAGCTTTCAAAACGAAAAATATTTAGCCTTTGGAATATACTAATTTATAAATCAGAAGAAATAACATTAAAATAAAAAAGCATCCAATGAATTAACATTGGATGCTTATATAAATATGTTTATATAAATATTACTTCACTTCCATTAACTCTACATCAAACACCAAAGTAGCGTTTGGAGGAATTACTCCACCAGCTCCAGCTTCTCCATATGCTAAATGTGAAGGAATCACAAAACGTGCTTTGTCTCCAACTTTTAAAAGTAAAATACCTTCATCCCAACCTGGAATTACATTACCCATTCCTACTGGAAAATCAATTGGAGCCCCTCTTTTATAAGAATCATCAAAAACACCGCCATCTGCAAACATACCTTTATAATGTACAGCTACAGTTTGTCCTTTTTCTGGTTGTGCTCCATCTCCGTTCTGAATAATTTTATAACGTAGTCCACTTTCAGTTTCTTCAAAACCTTCAGAAAGTTTTCCCATCATTTCGTCTTGTGCTTTTTTTGCAGTTGCCTCACGTTCTGCTTTTGCTCCTGTAAATTGACGAAATGTTTCAACAGCATTCCATTTTTCGGCTTCAGCTCCAACACGAATGATTTCAATATTCATCGTATCTTCTTGTTCAATAGCATTTACAACATCCATTCCTTCTATCACATTTCCGAAGATAGAATGTTTGTCATCTAACCAAGGAGTTTCTACGTGTGTTATAAAAAACTGACTTCCATTAGATCCTGGACCCGAATTCGCCATGGATAATACTCCTGGAGTATCGTGACGTAAATCTGGATGAAATTCATCATCAAAATTATATCCTGGACCACCAGCACCTGTGCTTAGTGGATCTCCACCTTGTACCATAAAATCTGGAATTACTCTATGGAATTTTAATCCATTATAATATGGTGTTCCTTGTGGGATTGCATCATTCTCTAATGTTCCTTCAGCTAAAGCAACAAAGTTACCAACTGTTCCTGGAGTTAATTTATAAGTAAGGTTGATAAGGATTTCTCCTTTTTCTGTTTTAATTTTTGCGTAAATACCGTCTTGCATGACTTGTTTTTTTAAATTGAGGTGCAAAGGTACATATTCAATATACTATTTCATAAAGAATTAGAGTAGTATTAACAGAAAATGAGTTAACCATTAAGGAATTAAGGCTTTTATTTTAAATTTTGATAACTTAATTTCATAATAGTGAATAAATTAATTAGCAACCTCACTAAAGAATTTAATACGATACAAACGCAGTTCTTCCTCTTCGTATTCGCCATCAAATTCTTCCATGGCAGCTTCTATATCGTCTGTTTCGGCGTCTTCTAGAAAGTAATCGTGGATTTCTTCTTGTTGATCTTCGTCTAAAATCTCATCGATCCAATAATTAATATTTAATTTGGTACCACTGTTTATAATAGCTTCCATTTCTTTTATTAATTCGTTCATCTCCATTTTCTTGGCATCTGCGATATCTGTTAGTGGAAGTTTTTTATCTACATTCATTATTATGTACAACTTTAACGCACTATTAGTCCCTGTAGATTTTACAATAAAATCATCTGGACGCATAATATCGTTTTCTTCTACATAATCGCTAATTATTTTAACAAAAGATGCTCCATATTTTTTTGCTTTCCCTTCTCCTACTCCGTGAACATTAGCCATTTCAGATAAAGTTATAGGATATTTTAAAGCCATATCCTCTAAAGATGGATCCTGAAAAATCACAAATGGAGGAAGCTTCATTTTATCTGCTACCTTTTTACGTTCTAATTTTAATATTTTGAATAGCTTGTCATCTGCTGCAAATCCGCCACCTTTTTGGTTCACAATAATATTATCATCGTTTGCTTCTTTAAACGAATGATCTTCTGTCATCATAAAAGATTTAGGAGCTGCTAAATATTCTCTTCCTTTTGGAGTTAATTTTATTAATCCGTAGGTTTCAATATCTTTCCGAAGCATTCCTGCCACTAATAATTGACGTATTAATGCCATCCAATAAGGAGAAGTTTGATCTTTTCCATAACCAAAATAATCTTGATCTTCGGTTCTATGCGATTTAATAAGTGCATTTGCATGACCAATTAAAACATTTACTACTTCTTTAGCCTTATAACGTTCGTTGGTTTTGTTAACTACATTTAATATTTTAACTGCTTCTGGTTGTGCTTCGTGTTTCTTTTTTGGGAAACGCATATTATCATCCAAATCACCGCCTTCACCCGTTTCATTATCAAATTCTTCTCCAAAATAATGAAGAATAAATTTTCTTCTAGAAATAGATGTTTCAGAGTAAGCAACCACTTCTTGAAGTAAAGCATGACCTATCTCTTGTTCAGCAACAGGTTTTCCACTCATAAATTTTTCAAGCTTTTCTATGTCTTTATAAGAATAGAATGCCAAGCATATTCCTTCACCACCATCTCTTCCTGCACGACCTGTTTCTTGGTAATAACTTTCGATACTTTTGGGAATATCATTATGAATTACAAAACGAACATCGGGTTTATCAATTCCCATTCCAAAAGCAATTGTAGCTACTACCACATCAATATCTTCCATCAAAAACATATCTTGATGTCGCACTCTGGTTTTAGAATCCAATCCTGCATGATAAGGTACCGCTTTGATGCCATTTACCTGAAGTGCTTGTGCTAATTCCTCTACTCTTTTTCGGCTTAAACAATAGATAATTCCGCTTTTTCCGTCATGTTGTTTTACAAAACGAATAATATCCTTATCTACATCTTTTGTTTTAGGACGCACTTCATAATATAAATTAGGGCGATTAAATGACGCTTTAAAAGTATTTGCATCTTGAATCCCTAAATTCTTTAAAATATCTTCTTGAACTTTTGGAGTTGCCGTTGCAGTAAGTCCAATAATTGGAATATCATCGTCAATACGTTCAATAATTTTTTTCAGATTTCGGTATTCTGGTCTAAAATCGTGTCCCCATTCACTAATACAATGTGCTTCATCTATAGCAACAAACGATATTTTAACCGATTGTAAAAATTCTACATTTTCATCTTTAGTCAATGATTCGGGAGCAACATAAAGCAATTTTGTAATACCACTAACAATATCACTTTTTACTTGTTTGACCTCCGTCTTATTAAGTGAAGAGTTTAATACGTGCGCTATGCCAACTTCTGTTGAGTTTGCTCGTAAAGCATCTACTTGGTTCTTCATTAATGCGATTAAAGGAGAAACCACAATTGCGGTTCCTTTTTCTATAAATGCAGGGAGTTGGTAGCAAAGTGACTTTCCACCACCAGTGGGCATTACAACGAATGCGTCTTTTCTATCTAATACGCTTTTAATTACTTCTTCCTGAAGCCCTTTGAATTTTGTAAATCCAAAATGCTTTTTCAAAGCTGCGTAAATATCTATTTCTGCCAATCTTTTTAATTGAGGTTTAATATGATTATTTGAAAAAAAAATAAAAATTGTTTTAACTAACTAACAATTGTAATTTAGCAACCTAAATAAGAAGTTTGAATCTTATATATAAAGGTATAAAATTTGTTATTTTTTTGCAACCTAAATATAATACTTTCTGAAATAGATACAACTAAAAAAAAGCCAAAAAATTTTGAACACGCGAAATCAGATAATTTCAGTAGCAAAAAAAACTATTGAAACCGAAAGTAAAGCCATTGAGAACCTACTGAATTTAATAGATGACGAATTTGCTGAAGCGATTGAAACCATCTATCATTCTAACGGAAGAGTCATCATTACCGGTATAGGAAAAAGTGCAATTATCGCAAATAAGATTGTTGCTACGTTAAATTCAACCGGAACACCTTCAATTTTTATGCATGCTGCTGATGCAATTCACGGTGATTTAGGAACAATTTTGGAAGACGATATTGTGATTTGTATTTCAAAAAGCGGAAATACTCCCGAAATAAAAGTTTTGGTTCCTTTAATTAAAACTAGAGGAAATAAATTAATTGCCATTACTTCTAACAAAGATTCGTTTTTAGGGCAGCAATCAGATTTTGTTTTACATGCTTATGTCGAAAAAGAAGCTTGCCCTAATAATTTAGCTCCAACAACCAGTACAACTGCACAATTAGTTATTGGCGATGCATTGGCTGTTTGTTTGTTGCATTTAAAAGGATTTTCGAGTAAAGATTTTGCAAAATTCCACCCAGGTGGTTCCCTCGGAAAAAAATTATACTTACGTGTTTTTGATTTAACGAAATTGAATAAAAAACCTGAAGTAAGTCCAGATACCGATATCAAAAGTGTAATTGTAGAAATTTCTGAAAACATGTTAGGCGTTACTGCTGTAGTTAAAAACAGTAAAATTATCGGAATTATTACCGATGGTGATTTAAGAAGAATGTTGGTGAAAGCAGATAGTTTTCACGGATTAACAGCTAAAGACATTATGTCTAAAAATCCAAAAACTATTTCGAATAACGCCATGGCAGTTGAAGCGTTCGAGATAATGGACAAACATAGTATCACACAATTAATTGCTGAAGACGATGGGGTTTATAGCGGAATTGTACATATTCATAATCTTACTAACGAAGGAATTATCTAATGGCAAAACGAAAAAATTTGAGTGCTGAAAAAGAAATGTCTTTCTTAGATCATTTGGAGGAACTGCGTTGGCATTTAATCCGCTCCACTTTAGCAATAGTAATATTATCAACCATAGCTTTTTTGGCTAAAGACTTTATTTTTGATGTGTTAATATTCGGACCTAAACACGCCGATTTTCCAACTTACCAAATACTTTGTCAAATGGCTCAAGCAATTGGAGTAAAAGAAAGTTTTTGTTTTACAGAACTACCTTTCAGAATTCAAAGTAGAACGATGGGCGGACAGTTTTCTGCACATATTTGGACTTCAATTACTGCTGGATTTATTGTTGCTTTTCCGTATATTTTACATGAAATGTGGAAGTTTATAAGTCCAGGTTTAAAAATGAAAGAACGTAGTTCTGCTAGAGGGTTTATATTTATTGCATCTATCTTGTTTTTTATTGGTGTTCTTTTTGGTTATTATGTAGTAACACCATTATCTATTAACTTCTTAGGGACTTATCAAGTTAGTGGTGAGGTTCATAATGACTTTGACTTAAGTAGTTATATTTCATTAGTAAGAGCTTCAGTAGTAGCAAGTGGTTTGATATTTGAACTTCCTATATTAATATATATTCTTACAAAATTGGGAGTGGTTACTCCTCAAATTTTAAAGAAATATCGAAAGTTTTCATTGGTATTTGTTTTAATTCTTTCAGCAATTATTACACCTCCAGATATTGCAAGTCAGATAATTGTATCGGTTCCAATTCTAATTTTATATGAAATAAGTATATTTATTTCAAAAGCCGTTATTCGGAAACAAGAAAAATTATTAAAAAAAGAAGCTAAAAAATCTGATTTAAAAGATTAATTTAGTCAGCATATTATTTAAAAAAAATGAAGTTAAAAGCCGAGAATCTTGTAAAATCGTATAAAGGCCGAAAGGTGGTTAAAGGAATTTCTGTAGAAGTAAATCAAGGTGAAATTGTTGGTCTTTTAGGGCCGAATGGAGCAGGAAAAACAACTTCATTTTATATGATTGTAGGTTTGATTAAACCCAATGGCGGAAATATTTATCTAGACGATCAAGAGATTACAAAATTCCCAATGTACAAACGTGCACAACACGGTATTGGGTATTTAGCTCAAGAAGCATCTGTGTTTAGAAAGCTTAGTGTGGAAGATAATATTTTAAGTGTTCTACAATTAACAAAGCTTTCTAAAAAAGAACAGCACGATAAAATGGAATCCTTAATTGAAGAATTTGGATTGGGTCATATTCGTAAAAGTAGAGGTGATTTGTTAAGTGGTGGTGAACGTAGAAGAACCGAAATCGCTCGTGCTTTAGCAACCGATCCACATTTTATTTTATTGGATGAACCTTTTGCAGGAGTTGATCCTGTTGCGGTAGAAGATATTCAACGTATTGTAGCAAAATTAGTCACAAAAAATATCGGTATTCTTATCACCGATCATAATGTACAAGAGACTTTAGCTATTACCGACCGTACGTATTTAATGTTTGAAGGAAGCATCCTTAAACACGGTGTTCCTGAAGAATTAGCAAACGACGAAATGGTTCGTAAAGTCTATTTAGGTCAGAATTTTGAACTTAGAAAGAAGAAATTGAATTTTGAGTAATTTGGTTTTATTATGACAAGAAGGCTTCCGTTTTGGATGAAAGTTTTATGGATAATCGCATTTCCTGGGCTTTTTATTATTGTAGCTTTAGGTGTTTATAAGTTCTTCTATCCAACATCTCAACTTTTAGTAGATTTTAATGGGTTCAATGTTCATCAGAATCCTTTATCATTCCTTTATTTAACTATTTCAAGTTTATCAATTTTAATTTGGGCGATAAATTATACGTTCAGTTTTATTTTAGCAAAATTACATCAAGAAAAAATAAAATGGACGCTACCGTATATCATGACATTATTAGCGATTTTAATTGGTGTGATTTTTAACTATTTATAATAGCGATATCAAATATTTTTCGAGTTTATCTTTTGAAATTATTATTTATGTAACAAATTATAAAGAGTCTCGTCTTACTTTTATCTAATCAACAAAAACAATTTCTGTGCAAGATATTCTCACACTCAACAATCTTACTAAAAAATATGGTTCTTTAACCGCGGTAAATAATCTTTCAGTTACCATTGAAAAAGGTAATGTTTACGGGATTTTAGGGCCAAACGGAAGTGGTAAATCCACCACTTTAGGTATCGTATTAAATGTAGTTAATAAAACCAACGGTGATTTTCATTGGTT
>JASFZG010000190.1:0-26026 GCA_046055745.1 Flavobacteriaceae bacterium
GAAGAAGAATATTCAGAAAGTAGCGCTGAAGATGAAGAAGAACGAGAACTTCAATATTGGGATAATGAATTGTATAATTGGAGAAGTTATCGTTATAACTGGGAGCAAGACAATCCTTGTCACGATGCATATTATAGCTCCGATCGTTTTGTGAAGTCGAATATTTTAGGTTCAGATCTTGGATTAATTGTTAAAAAAAGCAACAATCAATCCTATCATTTTATTACCACTAATCTTCTTACTACCAATCCTGAAAGTGAGGTAATTATTAAACTTTACAATTACCAACAGCAATTAGTTGGTCAAACTACTACCGATTTTAAAGGCTTCTCCTTATTTGATAGCAATAAAAAGGTAGCTTTTGTAATCGCTCAAAAAGGAAATAATTATGCTTATGCTAAACTAGAAGACGGTAATGCATTATCACTAAGTAAATTTGATGTTTCTGGAAAAAAATTACAAAAAGGGCTTAAAGGGTTTATCTATACTGAACGAGGTGTTTATCGACCTGGAGATCCAATTCATTTAACTTTTGTACTGAACGATAAAGCAAATAAATTGCCACGGAATCATCCTGTAAAATTAGAAGTTACCGATGCTCGTGGAAAATTAGTAAATCGTACCATAATTAATGGAAACTCTTCCCTTTTTGAAGGAGGATTCAAAGGAACTTATAAAGAGGGCTTCTATTATTTTCCTATTTCAACTGAAGCAGATGCTCCCACAGGAAACTGGCAAGCAACAATTTCAGTAGGTGGAGTTAAGTTTACTAAAACTTTAAAAATTGCTACCATTAAACCTAACCGACTTAAATTAAAGCTCGATTTTGATGATGAAATTTTAGACGCTAGTAAACCAATACAAGGGACTGCTTCTGCATTATGGTTACACGGAGCTATTGCGCGAAATCTTAAAATTTCTATGGACGTAACTTTACGCTCTACCAATACGGCTTTTAAAAAGTTTCCAAATTATAATTTTAACGACCCTATCCGTTCTTTCGATAAAGTTGAAATCCCTATTATGGGAGGAGAAAACGCAGGAAACCCTTACTTATCTACTGAAGGAATTAAAAACTTCTCAAAAAGATTAGACATTAGTAATAAGGCTCCTGGAATGTTAAAAGCAACTTTTTTGACCAAAGTATTTGAAGGAGGTGGGGATTTTTCCATCGATGTATTTTCAAAAAACTTAGCACCCTACAAACATTTTGTTGGGCTTCAATCTCCTAAAACAGAACGATATGGTTCTTATGATACCGATAAAAATATTGAATTTGATATAGCAACAGTCAATACTCAAGGAAAAACTAGTGGAAACCGAGAATTAACCGTAAAAGTTTTTAAAATTGAATGGCGTTGGTGGTGGAATCGCAGTCATGATAATTTATCTCGTTATGAAAATGCAACGGTGCATCGTCCTGTACAAGAGTTTACAATTACCACTGGAAATAACGGAAAAACTTCCTTTAATGTCAATATTCCTAATGAAGAAGGCGGTCGTTATTTAATAAGAGTCATCGACAAAAAATCAGGTCACGCTACGGGACGAATAGCATATTTCTATCAAGATTGGTGGAAAAGCCCTTCCGATGGAAATGCAGAAAGTTCTAATATGTTGGTTTTTTCGGCAGATAAAGAAAAATATAATGTAGGTGATAAGGCAGTGATTACTTTCCCATCCGCAGGAGAAGGTCGCGCTTTAATAAGTATTGAAAACGGAACCGAAGTGCTTTCAAACCAATGGGAAGTTACCAATATAGGCGAAACTAAAGTAACCATTCCGATTACTAAAGAAATGGCGCCAAATGTGTATGTAAATATCTCATTGTTGCAGCCTCACGAGCAAACTAAAAACGATTTACCTATCCGTTTATACGGTGTAATTCCTTTGTTGGTAGAAAATCCTGAAACAATTTTGAAGCCTAAAATATCGATGGTCGATGTTTTAAAACCTGAAGAGAATTTCACTATAAATGTTTCCGAAGAAAACGGAAAAGAAATGACTTATACCATCGCAGTTGTAGATGAGGGTTTATTAGACTTAACTCGATTTGCAACTCCAAAAATTCACGAAGCTTTTTATTCTCGTGAGGCCTTGGGCGTAAAAACCTTCGATATTTTCGATTTGGTAATTGGTGCTTATTCCGGAAGTGTCAATAATATTTATGCTATTGGTGGTGGTGATGAAGCAGCGGGTGCCAAAAACCGAAAAGCAGACCGTTTCAAGCCTGTAGTTACCTATTTAGGTCCTTTCCATTTAAAGAAAGGTAAAAAAGCAAGTCACCAAATTATGATGCCTAACTATATTGGCTCGGTTAGAACGATGGTGATTGCTGGTGATAACTCAAAAGCTACTTACGGAAAAACAGATAAAACAATTCCGGTTCGAAAACCATTAATGGTATTGGCATCGCTTCCTCGAAAACTTTCTCCAGGTGAAAAAGTAACGCTTCCAGTAACTGTTTTCGCGATGGAAAATAAGATTAAAAACGCTACCGTTTCAGTTAAAACTGGCTCAAGTCTAAAACCTATTAATGGAACTTCAAAAACAATCACCTTTACTGAAATTGGAGAAAAAATTGTCAACTTTGAATTTGAAGTACTACCCGCTACCGAATTTCAAACCATTGAAGTAACCGTTTCAGGACACGGAGAAAATGCAAGTTATAAAGTAGAAATAGATGTGGTAAATCCGAATCCTATTTCTCAAAAAACTACGCAATATACTATTTCCGAAAACGCTTCAAAAACCATCAATTTTGAAACCTTTGGTGTTTCAGGAACCAATGGTGCTATGTTAGAATTTTCAACCTTACCTCCTATGAATTTTGGGAAACGAATGGAATATCTAATTCAGTATCCTCACGGTTGTGTGGAACAAACAACTTCATCTGTATTTCCGCAGTTATTCTTAGATGATATTTTCGATATCACTTTCGATAAGAAAAAGGAAATGGAGAAAAATATCAAGGCAGCAATTTTACGATTAAGTAATTTTCAGACTACCCACGGTGGACTTTCCTATTGGATTGGAGAATCTTCTGCAAACGAATGGGGAACCAATTACGCAGGTCATTTTATGTTAGAAGCCAAACGAAAAGGTTATGCTCTTCCTATTTCATTTTTAAGTAATTGGTTGCGCTATCAGCAAGTTACAGCACGGCAATGGCGTAATAGTAACACCGCTTATAATTCAAGTTTAACACAGGCTTATCGTTTATACACCTTGGCTTTAGCAGGTCAACCAGAATTGGCGGCGATGAACAGATTAAGAGAATCTAAACACTTGAGTAATGATGCAAAATGGCGTTTGGCTGCAGCTTATGCTTTGGCAGGAAAAAAGAATGTGGCTGTTGAAATTACTAAAACAGCGAATATTAATTTTGTTTCTCAGACTTATGATTATTATTCTTATGGTTCGCCTTTCAGAAATAAATCAATGGCTTTAGAAACAATGGTTACTTTGGGAGATTCAAAACAACGTGAAACAGCAATTTCGATAGCAAAGGATTTGTCTTCTCAACGATGGTTCAGTACTCAAGAAACTTCTTATGCATTGTTGGCAATGTCGAAAATGGTAGCCAAAAACGGAGGTAAATCTATGGAGCTATCCTTCACTCAAAACGGAAAAACAAGCACGATAAAAACCGATAGAGCCGTTTCACAAAGAGATATTTCGTTTGTAATGGGAAATAATTCTCTTAAAATCACCAATAAAAAGGGAAATGTAGTTTATATAAGTCTTTCGCAAAAAGGAAAACTTCCGCTAGGAAAAGAGCTTTCAGAACAACGGAATTTATCGGTTAGAGCTCAATTTAAAGATGGGTCTGGTAAATCTATTGACATTTCAAACTTACGTCAAGGAACTGAAATTACCGCACAAATTACGGTGCATAATAATTCAAATAATTGGGTAGGAAACGTTGCTTTATCACAGATTTTTCCAAGCGGTTGGGAAATTATAAATACTAGTTTTACAGACTTAGAAGGTGGGGCTACTGGAAAAGCTCGCTATACCGATATTCGTGATGATCGTGTGAATTTCTATTTTGATATTTCAGGAAGAAAATCAAAAACGTTTACTGTAAAGTTAAACGCTTCCTACCTAGGAACCTATTATTTACCAGGTACACAAACCGAAGCAATGTATGACAACAATTATTATGCTCGTAATAAAGGGCAATGGGTTTCTGTTAAAAAATAATGGGTTTGAGTTTTAATAATAAAAACCCTGAATCAAAAGTCTCCCCTTCAAAGGGGAGGTATGGAGGGGATGTCCTAATAAAACATAAAAAGAAACTCCTCATTTTCCTCATCATCTTCATCTACTGGTTATTCTGCCTGCCCTCAGAATTATTTAAAGTACCAACGGCAACCATTGTAGAAAGCAGCAATGGAAATATGCTCGGAGCTAGAATTGCTGATGATGGCCAGTGGCGATTTCCAAAAATGGATTCTGTTCCATACCGTTTTGAACAAAGTATTTTACTTTTTGAAGATGAATATTTTTATAGTCATCCAGGTTTTAATCCTGTGGCAATTAGCAAAGCACTTTGGCAAAATATCACGACCGATAAACGTCGCGGAGGAAGTACACTTACCCAACAAGTTATCCGACTCTCCCGAAAAAACAAAAGCAGAAACTATGCTGAAAAATTAATCGAAATCTTTCAATCCACTCGATTAGAAACTCGTTTCAGTAAAAAAGAAATTCTTAATTTTTACGCTTCCTACGCCCCTTTTGGTGGAAATGTAGTTGGATTAGAAACTGCCTCTTGGCGTTATTTCGGAATTCCTTCCACAGAATTAAGTTGGGGACAGGCAACTTCTTTAGCCGTATTACCCAATGCCCCTTCTTTAATATTTCCTGGGAAAAACGAAGAAATTTTAAAGAAAAAAAGAGACCGTTTATTACTAAAATTATTTCAGAAAGAAGTGATAGATCAAACTACATACGAGCTAGCTTTAATGGAAAAACTCCCTGGAAAACCATTTCCCTTGCCAGAATATGCACCACATCTTACCGAAAAAATTAGAAAAGAACATAAAGGAGAAAGGGTGCAAACAACCATCGATTTCCAGCTTCAGAAAAAAGCGAACCGAATTGCAAAAGAACATTATTTTAATTTACATCAGAATCAGATTAACAACCTCGCCATTTTGATTTTAGACGTAGAAACTAGAAACGTTTTGGCATATGTCGGTAATGCACCTACAACCAAAGAAAATAATAATTATGTAGATATTATCGACAAATCTAGAAGCACGGGGAGTGTTTTAAAGCCTTTTTTATATGCCTCATTATTAGATGCTGGTGAATTGCTTCCTAACACTTTAGTTACCGATATTCCAACAATGATAAATGGATATAGTCCTAAAAATTTTGATAATAAATACAACGGAGCTGTCCCTGCAAGTATGGCACTTTCTAGGTCTTTAAATATTCCCGCAGTACGAATGTTACGAGAATATGGATTGCAACGATTTTATAATAAATTGAAGAAATTAAACTTAAATTCCATCAACAAAACTCCCGATTATTACGGACTCGCATTAATTCTTGGAGGTGCAGAAAGTTCACTTTGGGAAGTCACCAATGGGTATGCTGGAATGGCTTCTACTTTAAACTTTTTTAACAACTCTTCTAGTGAATATCGGAATAATGAATTTGTGGAACCTAATTATGTTTTCGGAAAGAAAAACAACTTGGGAAAAACAGAAAGGAGCCCTTCCGTTTTTAACGCAGGTGCTATTTATCATACCCTAAATTCTCTTCAGAAAGTAAATCGTCCAACAGGGGAAGAAAATTGGAATTTCTTTAGTAATTCGCAACAAATCGCCTGGAAAACAGGTACCAGTTTTGGTTTTAAAGATGCTTGGGCAGTGGGTGTAACTCCAAAATACGCCATTGGAATTTGGGTAGGAAATGCTGATGGAGAAGGACGCCCAGGACTTACCGGAATTAAAGCAGCAGCACCTATTTTATTTGATATTTTAAATGAATTACCTTTTCAAGAAGAATGGTTCGCAACACCTTATGATGAGTTAATTGAAGCTGAAATATGCTCTAAAAGCGGACAGTTAGCCAACGTTTATTGTGATGAAATTACTACGGAATGGATTCCAAAAAATGGAATTAGAACTGCTTCTTGTAACTATCATCAAAAAATATTTTTAGATAAAACGGAAATGTATAGAGTTAATTCCTCTTGCTACCCTTTAGCAGAAATGAAACAAAAAAATTGGTTTTCATTACCTCCAATTTTGGAATATTACTATGCGCCTCTTCATCCAGAATACAAACCCTTACCTCCATTTAAAAATAATTGTTTACAAGAAAACGAAGCATTGTTATCATTTATTTATCCTAAACGGAATGAAGATATTTTACTCCCAAAAGATTTTGACGAAACCGTCAACGAAGTCGTTTTTAAACTAGCACATCGTTCCCCAGAAACCATTGTTTATTGGTATTTAGATTCAAAATTTATTGGTACGACCCAAACTTTTCATGAATTGGCTATTGCTCCAAAACCAGGAGAATACATTTTATCTGTAATGGATCAAGATGGAAATGAGTTGCGGCAAAAATTGGTGATAAAGTAGATTCTTCAGCTTTCAATTTTGCAAAAATTTGGAACTTTGGTTAAGATAAAAATCCTCAAATTCTCCAATTACGATAGGGTTTTTTACTCAATTGCGAATTATAATATCTTACATCACCAGTAACTTCTTTTCCTAACCAAGTAGGCTTTTTAAATGTTTCATTTTCTGAAGTTAATTCTACTTCGGCAATAATCAACCCTTCATTTTCACCGTAAAATTCATCCACTTCAAAAATATGATTTTCAACTTTTACTTCGAATCTAGTTTTTTCAATTAAATTAGGCTCACATAACTCTAAAAGTTGTTCTGCTTCAGAAACAGGAATTTCTTTTTCCCATTCCAAACGGGTAGTTCCTTCCAAATTGGAAATTCCTTTTACGGTTATAAAAGCTTGTTCGCCTTTAATTCGAATACGAACCGTGCGTTCTTTATGAGTGTTTAAAAACCCTTGAACAATACGGGTCTCTTTGAAAGCTTCCGATTTATATTTATCTGAGAGAATCAAAAATTTTCGTTCTATTTCTAGCATATTTATTTCCTGTGAAAACAGGATTCTTATTAATTATCTTTGACAAAGATAAAACTTTAAAAAAATTGACAGAGCTTCTTTCAAATAGAAAAATAATCCACGTAGACATGGATGCATTTTATGCTTCCGTAGAACAATTAGACAATCCTGAATTAAGAGGAAAACCTGTTGCCGTTGGAGGAAGTTCAAAACGAGGTGTAGTAAGTGCTGCAAGTTATGAAGCTCGAAAATTTGGAGTACGAAGTGCAATGAGCAGTGTAATTGCGTTTCAGAATTGTCCCGATTTAATCTTTGTTAAATCAAATTTTAAACGTTATCACGAAGTTTCGGATCAAATAAGAAAAATATTTCATGAATATACCGACTTGGTAGAACCTCTTTCTCTTGATGAAGCATATTTAGACGTAACTGAAAACAAAAAAGGAAATCCGAGTGCGACTTTAATTGCCGAAGAAATTCGGAATAAAATAAAAGAAAAAACAGGTTTAAATGCTTCGGCTGGAATCTCTATTAATAAGTTTATTGCAAAAATTGCAAGTGATATTAATAAGCCTAACGGGCAAAAAACAGTACCTCCAGATGAGGTTATCGAGTTTCTTGAAAAATTGGATATAAAAAAATTCTATGGTGTCGGAAAGGTAACCGTAAAGAAAATGTATCGCTTAGGAATCTTTACAGGACTGGATTTAAAAGGAAAATCTAAAGATTATTTAAATGAACATTTCGGTAAAAGTGGTCGGTACTATTATCACGTAGTTAGAGGAGAACACAGTAGTGAAGTGAAGCCTTCTAGAACGAGAAAGTCATTGGCTGCCGAACGCACTTTTAGCGAAAATATCACTTCAGAAATCTTTATGATTAAGCGATTAGAAGATATTGCTGTTGAGGTGGAACGTAGACTTAAAAAAAGTAAAGTTGCAGGAAAAACCATTACTCTTAAAATTAAGTACAGTGATTTTACGTTACAAACTCGAAGTAAAACCTTGCCTTTATATATTTCGAGCAAAGAATTAATTCTTGAAACTGTTAAAGAATTGTTATTTCAAGATACTATGAAAAATTCGGTACGGTTGTTGGGAATCTCCTTATCGAACCTCAACAATGAAAAAGGAAAAACTCCAAAAGAAAAGGTGGTGGCGGTTCAATTACAATTTGATTTTTAATTTGGTCTCGCAAAGACGCTAAGACCGCAAAGCAAGAATAAAACATTATGTGAGAAAATTACTTAAACATTATTTAACCCTAACAACTCACATTATGAACACTGTAAAAATTGTAAGCTTCGCTTTAATTAGCACACTTGTTTTATTTTCTTGTAAAAATGAAGAAAAAACAAATCTAGAAACCCCTAAAACTTCTGAAAACGATTTGGCTCTTGTCGAAATAACTCCTTCAGAAGAAATCTTAACCAACGATTATTTGTACGTCACAGCAACGACTGGATTAAGTCTTCGGGAATATGCCAATTTACAAAGTGAAAAAATAGCGGTAATGCCATTTGGGACTCGTGTAAAAGTGATTGCTTCAGAAAAGAACCCGACGATGAAAGTTGGAGAAATTAAAGGAGGAATGGACGAAATTGAATACAATCATAAAAAAGGTTTTGCTTTTAATGGTTTTCTTTCAAGGTATTTCCCACCAGAAAAAGGAATATCTGCAAAACTTTATGCGGAGGAATTAAAGACTGATTTTCCTAAAATCGTTTATTCTGAAACAACAGGCGGAACTGCAAGTAAACCTACAAATTCAGAATCATTAACACTTCCAAATACACAATGGCACGAAGCTTTTTATATGGCGCAACAACTTTATAATTTCCCAAATGAGTTGGTGTTTCCTTCTTTAAAAGGAAAAGATTTTCAAACCATTAAAGAAAAGAAATTTACAAAAGATACTTCGACTACGCTCAGCACAAGTACTTGGACAAGCGAGCTACAAATCACTCGTGAAAATGATAATTTATCTAAAATTGAATATGTTTATGTAAACAAAGGATTTTCAAAAAAAGTTACGATTGTAAAAGAAGGCGATGTGATGAAAATCTCAAGTACAGAAAAGGTAGAGTAAGTAAATTTGTCTTTGCTAGGAACGAAGCAATCTTATGAATTTATATATCATGAGATTGCCTCAGTCGTTCCTCTTTTGTAAAGACGATTTTTATTAAGTGATTCAATTTGTTTTTGTATTTTGGAAACTCAAATAAAACTTATGCCCGAGTTTCCTCCAATCATTTTATACGCTATTCCGTTTTTCGCAATTTCTATGTTGTTAGAGCTTTATATTACTACAAAACAAAATATTAAAACCTATACATCTAAAGATGCTTTTTCATCAATAGCAATGGGTTTAGGAAATGTATTTATTGGTTTTTTAAGCAAAGCAATTGTTCTTGGAGCATTGTTATTTGTTTATGAACAATTTCGTTTTTTTACCATTCCTATAGCTTGGTGGGGCTTTGTATTATTGTTTTTTGCTGATGATTTATCCTATTATTGGTTTCATAGAATCTCTCATGAAAACAGGTTATTTTGGGCTTCACATGTAATTCATCATTCCTCGAAACATTATAATTTAAGTACTGCTTTGCGTCAAACTTGGACAGGTGGTTTTTATTCATTTATCTTTTGGTTGTGGTTACCATTATTGGGTTTTCATCCTGGAATGATCATGTTTCAAATGGGAATAAGTTTATTATATCAATTTTGGATTCATACGGAAGTCATTAACAAAATGCCCCATTGGTTTGAAGCGATTTTCAATACACCTTCACATCATCGTGTTCATCACGGCTCTAATCCAATTTATTTAGATAGAAATCACGCTGGAATATTAATTGTTTGGGATCGGCTTTTTGGTACTTTTCAAGCAGAATTAAAAGAAGAGAAAGTGAACTACGGATTAGTAGCTAATATCGAAACTTTTAATCCAATTATCATTGCTTTTAAAGAATGGCTTGCACTTTTTAAAGATGCTTTTACAGGAAAAAAATCTATCACCAACCGAATCAAATATTTATACAAACCTCCTGGTTGGACGCATGATGGTACGGGAAAATTATCTGAAGATTTACGGGAAGAATGGCTAAAAAATAATTTAAAATCGCCAAAAGACAATTTATAGCCGTTAAAAAAACAAATATTTTTAGAAAAACTAAATTAAATGTTAATTTTATTTGTTTATGATTTTTTTTTTATAGGTTTGAGGTATTAACACCTTAAACTTGTGTTGTAAAATATTTAGCTAGCTCGTCTGCCAAAATATGGTAGACATTTTTTTACACTCCCCCTCATAGTTTAATTATTTTTTATTAACTTTAAATTCTAATTAAAATGAAAAAAACATTTTTATGATGTTAGTTATTCTTGTAACTACCTATGCAAATTCGCAAAACAACGATTTTATTCTAAACAGTAATACAGTTACCTGTAAAACACCTTCAAGTTCTAGTAACTTAACTGAATTAGATAATATAAGAGGTCTTGATCATACCAACGATTTATTTTATGCAAAAATATATGTTCATGTTTTGAGAAAAGAACAAACCCCTCAATTAGGGCAGTCTGTTGAAAATGTAAATCGATTAATGAAAGTTTTATATGACGATTTTGATCCGTTAGGTTTCTACTTTGTATGGGGTGGAGAAATTGATTATATTGACAACAACGACTATTTTAATCTACCTGAAACTTATAGCAACGATATTTTTAACACTAACAATCACCCAGACGGCATAGATATATATCTTTTCGATGATACGGTAATTAATGGGTTCGGACTTGCCAATGGTATTGGAGAATCTACAGAATTTATGATTGGTGGTAACTGGTTAGGAGACCAAGTGTTACCTTTATCAAGACTAAAAGTTATCTCACACGAAATGGGACACGTCTTATTTTTATGGCATACACATCACGGAACCGACCCAAGCGATAATCAAGGAGACCTCAATGCATGTGCAGAATTAGTAAATGGAAGTGTTAATAATCGTGTACATTGTGGAGATTATATTAAAGATACTCCAGCAGACCCAAATATTAATTATAACGCAAACAGGGATACTTGTGTCTATGAAGGAGGTGGTGCCGATGCTAATGGAGACGCTTACCAACCAGATACAAGTAATTTAATGAGTTATACCTACCCTACTTGTATGGGAGGTTTTACTCCAAGGCAAAAAAGCAGAATGAAAAATGCCTTTTGGTATATTGATGAGCTTTATGATACTCACCTTGAAGAATATACTTTTATTAGAGCCAATGTCGATTGTTATTCTTGTTTTGGAGAAGATAAAACATTTGAAGTTACAAGCTCTATAGACATTGCTCAGTTAACTGTTTCTTCTTCTAACAATATACAAACTAGTGTTATATCTAGTTCAAGTAATTCATTTACCATAGAGATTGAAAATTTATTAGGTAATGGTGAAGGAGAATCTGGGTTCATAAGTATTACATATAATGGTAATGTAGTAACAACACAACCAATATGGGTAGGTTTGCCAGAAACAATCCCTGCCAATACATTATTTGGTTCCAGTTCAAGTTTCCCAAATCAAGAGATGGCATACACCATTGATAGTAGGCTGCAAGGGGTGAGTGATTATAAATGGTATTTTCCTGAACCTAATGTAGAAGAAGACAATTTTAATAACCCCATTTTTGACAAATGGCAATATTTAGCTTGGGATAACTATTTTATTAATTCTTACAGTTTAGCAGGCAACCAAACAGGCTGGGTACGAGTAAATGGCATTAACCCTTGTGGCGAAGGAGATAATGGTACTGGGAATGAAATATGTGTTATAAATACATCAGATCCTGAAGGAGATACAGAATGCGAAGGGCCACCACCACCACCTATTGTATATTATCCAAATCCAGCCGATTCTTTATTAGAAATAGATTTGTCCTTACAAGGTTATAAAACATATACAATTATTATTTACGACCAATACCAAACTGTAAAATATAGTGACCAAAGCACCAATGTAATAAAAACTATTAATGTTTTTAACCTAGTAAATGGCACTTATTACCTCCATATTTACGATGATAACGGGGATAATATTTTAAGCAGAATACTTATTATAAATCATTAATCTTAGTATATAACCCAATCTAGATTATTATCGAGATTGGGTTATATAAATTTTATTTTATGAAACAGTTATTTATTATTATTTGTTTGCTTTTGGGTTTACAACAAACTATTGCCCAATATACTCAAATACCCGATCCTAATTTTGAGCAAGCGCTAATAGATTTAGGTATAGATAGTGAAGGAATCCTAGACGGACAGTTTTTAACATTAGACGCATTAGGTATAAATATTTTAAATATTGATAATTTAAACATTAATGATTTAGCAGGTATTGAAGCTTTTGTAGATCTTACTTGGCTTAATGCTTTTGGTAATAACCTAACCAATGTGGACTTATCCTTACTCTCTTTAACTTTGAGCACTTTATCATTAGGAAACAATAATTTAACTAGTATAGATTTATCTCCCATACAAAACATAGTAAACTTAAGCTTAGTTCAAAATAATTTTATAACAATTGATGCATCAAATTTAATACATATGTTTGCGTTATATTTGGGTGAAAACCCATTACTAGCAAATGTAACTGTAAATAATTGTTTAAACTTGCAAAACCTAGGATTAGAAGAAACATATGTAGAGTTAATAGATTTATCTGAATGTCCGAGTTTAAGAAATTTTAATTCAAGGGAGAGTCAAATATCTAGTTTAGATTTCACCTATAATCAAAATATAGAAGATGTAAGAGCTCACACCTCAACTCTAACAGATATTAATTTACCCAACAATCCAAATTTAACAGAACTATGGGTTGGTAATACTCTGCTCACAGCGTTAGATGTAACTAATTGCCCAAATTTAGAAGAGCTTTATTGTAGTCAAATAGGTTTAAGCTCACTAGATATAACACAAAACCCTAATTTAGAATATTTATCTTCTTCTTTTAATCAATATACAACTCTAGATTTTTCTCAAAATATTGCTTTAAAAACACTATATATGGATAATAATTTATTGTCTGGTCATATAGATTTAAGTAATAACATTAGTCTTGAAAAGTTAGGTTTAGGATATAATTTAATAGAAACCGTAGATGTATCTAATAGTATTAGCTTAGATCATATAAATATAAGTAGGACGCCATTAACTACTATTGATCTTTCTGAAAACCCAAATATAGAAAATGCAAATTTTTTTCAATGTCAAAATTTAGAATTTGCAAATATTAAAAACGGAGAAAACAACTCAATTCTTCTATTATTTATAGGTACACAATGTCCACAATTAAGTTGTGTTGTAGTTGATGACCCTTTAGCTGAAAATGATAATATACTTGTTGATGGTAATACAACATTGGTTGGTAGTGTAGAAGATTGTAATTTGTCTATTAGTGAGACTGAATTACAGGATTTTGTAAGTGTTTACCCTAACCCTGTAAAAAACAGATTTCAAATAAGTACCAATAGTAATCTAGATATACATAAAATACAAGTACTCGATTTGCTAGGTAAAATATTGCTTGACACAAAGAATACTCAACAAGTTAATATTTCTCAATTACCAACTGGTTTATTATTCGTAAAAATTTATACTAATAAAGGCTCTTTGGTTAAAAAAATTATTAAAGAGTAGTGTTAAACCTGCGAAACCCGCAAAGTATTTACCATCCCTTTTTCTTTAACGGGCATTGCAGCTAGGTTAATTAAATAATCGTTTTCTTGTACAAAACCTTTTTCAAATGCAATACGGTTTACATCTTTTACAGTTTCATCGGTACTTACATAACGATCGTAATAAAATGATTTTACACCCCATAACAAGTTCAATCTTGATAAAATTCGTTTGTTGGAAGTAAACACCAAAATATGCGCTGCTGGACGCCAAGCAGAAATCTGAAATGCCGTATAACCACTATTGGTCAAGGTGCAAATTGCTTTGGCATTAATCTCATTCGCCATATGTGAAGCATGGTAACAAATAGATTTTGTAATATACCTCTCGGTTTTTATTGAAGGTGGATCTTTCGGAACATTAATTAAAGGAGAGTTTTCAACTTTACTTAAAATATTCGACATCTTTTTAATCACTTCTACTGGATATTTCCCTACAGAAGTTTCTCCAGAAAGCATCACTGCATCAGCACCGTCCATCACCGAATTTGCTACATCGTTTACCTCAGCGCGAGTTGGTGTTAATGAATCTATCATGGTTTCCATCATTTGTGTAGCTATAATAACTGGAATTCTTGCTTTTTTTGCAATTAACACCAATTGTTTTTGAATTAATGGAACTTCTTCAGCAGGAACTTCGACTCCTAAATCACCACGAGCGACCATTAATCCGTCACAATAAGCAACTATTTTTTTAATATTAGCTACTCCTTCAGGTTTTTCAATTTTTGCTATTATCGGAATTTTATAATCACTATGTTTTGCTATTATTTTCTGTAATTTTTTTAAATCTTTTGCATATCTAACAAACGAAAGTGCGATCCAATCTACTTCTAAAGAGATGGCAAAAATAGCATCTCTTTTATCTTTATCAGTTAATGCTGGTAATGATAATTTAGTGTTTGGAAGATTTACTCCTTTTCTAGAATTCAACTTTCCACCCTGAATAACTCTTGTTTTTACAACATCAACACCATTGGTATCAATAACTTCAAAAATTAACTTTCCATCATCTACTAAAATTCGTTCTCCAACATTTACATCTTCAGGAAAATTATTATAATTCATATAAACCCGTTCTTGAGTTCCTTCAAATTCTTCACCTGTACAAAAATCTAGTTCATCTCCATCTTTAACCTCAACACCCTTTTGCATAATCCCTACACGCAATTTTGGACCTTGTAAATCTGCTAAAATTGCGGTGTTGGTCCCGAGTTCTTCACCCAATTCTCTAATCATTTTGATATTAGATTTTACAATGTCGTAGTCGGCATGAGAAAAATTAATTCTGAAAACGTCTACGCCTTCCAAAATCATATTTTTCATAATCTCTCTACTGCTTACAGCTGGTCCTAAGGTTGCTACAATTTTTGTTCTTTTCTGATTAGGCATTAGTTAAATATTAAATTATTTTTTGACTTAATTTTATTATTATCAATTATATATGCGGAAATTACTTGTTGAATATTATTGATTGCTGAAATAATATTTCTTGTTGAAACTTTCTCATAATCTGAATGAATCTTTAGGAAAAAATCAACATTCTTAAATTCTTTCAGTAAAAAAGTATTGACTATTTTTTCTGTTGCCAAATTTTCAAACAACCCTCCTGAACTTTGTACATTGGCAGTTAATGACTTATTTTTATTGGCAACTAAATTATATACAAGATAGGTAAGTTCATCTTCATATTCAAAAATAGGAAAAGAAACATCCAAGCCTTTATTTGAAAAATCTACATCTTTATCTTTTCTTATCAAACGTAAAGAAACAAATTTATTAAGCATATAAGCCATTTTATAAGGTTCTTCACTACAATGAATCGCGATTAAAGAAAAGTCTTCTTCAAAATCATCATCTAAAAAAAGTTTATGATTAATGCTCATTAAAAAATGATTAGTGTATTATAAATACTTCTTATTTTCTTCAAAGTAATAGAAAAATAATGAAAAAGCAACAAATAAATTAGGAGGATTGCTGTTAAAACACAAAAGCAATACGTTATTTCATTTCGCTATCTATTTGGCTTTTCATCTTGTAATAAGCTCTTTTTGCAGCAATCTCTTCTGCCTTTTTTTTAGAAGTGGCTCTTGCTTTAGAAATAACTTCTTCTTCTAATTTTAATTTTACAGCAAAATGTTTTAGTGCGTCATTCCCAGTATCTTCATAAACATTAAACTTGAATGTTTTCTTGTTTTTCTGACACCATTCTATAAAAAGACTTTTATAGCTAATTATCTTTCCTTCTAACTTTTGAATGTCAACATAAGGTTTAATTACTCGTTTATTGATAAACCTTTCAGCATATTTATAGCCCTTATCTATAAAAATTGCTCCCACTAAAGATTCGAAAATATTACCGTGAATATTCCCTCCAAATTGAGTTACTGGAATGGAAGTTTTAACTAAACTAATCAAATTTAAATCCTTTCCGAGTTCATTTAAATGCTCTCTACTCACTACTTTGGATCGCATTTTTGTTAAGTAACCTTCGTTTCCTCCAGGAACTTTTTTGTATAAATGTGCGGCAATGACAGAACTGATTATTGCATCACCAAGAAACTCCATCCGTTCGTAATTCTTTTGAGTTCCGTCCTTATGTTTTTCATTTTTAGAACGGTGCGTAAATGCTTCCTCAAATAATTGAATGTTTTTAGGACGATAAAGAATAATTTTTTTAACAGCGTAAAAAAAAGCCCCGTCCTCTTCGGCACGGGGTTTAAATAAATTTTTTATAGAAGCCATTAGTCGGTTTTATACTCACATTTTTTTAAAAACAACACAAGCGTTATGGCCACCAAAACCAAAAGTGTTACTCATGGCAATTTTAACGTCCCGTTTTTGTGCTTTGTTTAATGTAAGGTTTAAAGATGGATCTATATTTTCATCTGCAGTAGTATGATTAATCGTAGGAGGAACAATTCCGTTTTTAATAGAAAGGATTGATGAAATAGCTTCAATCGCTCCTGCTGCTCCTAATAAATGACCCGTCATAGACTTGGTAGAATTAATATTAATATTTTTAGCATGATCGCCAAAAACTTTATTAATAGCAATTAATTCGGCAACATCACCTAATGGTGTTGAAGTTCCGTGAGTATTAATAGCGTCTATATCTTCTGGTTTTAAACCAGCGTCTCTTAAACAATTAATCATTACTCTTTCTACGCCAATCCCTTCAGGATGGGGTGCCGTCATATGATAAGCATCACTAGACATTCCGCCACCAAGAACTTCGGCATATATTTTTGCGCCTCTTGCTTTAGCATGCTCGTATTCTTCAAGGATTAGTGCTCCTGCACCTTCCCCAAGTACAAATCCGTCACGTGTACCATCAAAAGGTCTTGATGCTGTTTCTGGACTTTCATTTCGGGTAGATAATGCGTGCATTGCATTAAAACCACCCATTCCTGCAATAGTTACCGCCGCTTCACTTCCTCCAGTTACAATAATATCACAATGTCCTAAACGTATATAGTTTAGTGCATCTATCATTGCATTTGCCGAAGAGGCACAAGCAGAAACCGTAGTATAATTGGCACCCATAAATCCATATTTAATAGAAATATTTGCAGGGGCAATATCGGCAATCATTTTAGGAATAAAGAAGGGGTTGAAACGTGGTGTTCCGTCCCCTTCAGAAAAGTTTAATACCTCATTTTGGAAAGTCTCTAAACCACCAATACCAGCTCCCCAAATTACACCAACTCTAAATTTATCTACCTCATCAAGATTGATATTAGCGTCTTCAATTGCTTCATCTGCAGAAACAAGGGCGTATTGAGCGAAACGATCTAGTTTTCTAGCTTCCTTTCTATTAAAATGAGTTAATGGATCGAAGTTTTTAAGTTCGCAAGCGAATTTAGTTTTGAACTTTTCAGTATCAAAATAAGTAATATTAGCGCAACCACTCTTCCCATCAATCAATGCGTTCCAATAATCTGAAACATTATTACCAATAGGGGTTAGTGCACCCAACCCTGTTACTACAACTCGCTTTAATTCCATAAAAGAAGTAAATTTATTTTGCTGCTTCTATATATGTAATAGCTTGACCAACTGTAGCAATGTTTTCAGCTTGATCGTCTGGTATTTGAATATCAAATTCTTTTTCAAATTCCATAATAAGTTCTACAGTATCTAATGAGTCTGCTCCTAAGTCGTTTGTGAAGCTAGCTTCCGTTACAACTTCATTTTCGTCTACACCTAATTTGTCTACGATTATAGCTTTTACTCTTGATGCAATGTCTGACATAATTCTTGTTTTTAAATTTTAATTATAATTTGCAAAAATAAAATATTTTAGTTTAAAACAACACTTTAAAGTTAAAATGTGATTTTAAAAATAAACATTTTAGATGAGTAATTCTGCAAATCCCTTACTTTTGTGAATTAATAACCTATTTTTTCACCTTATAAATATACGAATAATTAATGAAACGAATCGTTGTTTTTGCTTCAGGAAGTGGTACGAATGCTCAAAATATCATTCAGTATTTTAAGAAAACTAACCTAGCTGAAGTAACTTTAGTGCTTTCAAATAAAAGCGATGCAAAAGTTTTAGAAAGAGCTGAAAAATTAAGTGTTTCCTCTAAAAGTTTTACAAAAAAGGATTTAATTTCTTCGGAAGGGGTTTTAACTGTATTAAAGCAAGAAAACCCCGATTTGATTGTTCTTGCTGGGTTTTTACTAAAATTTCCTGAATTTATACTGAAGGAATTCCCAAATAAAATCATTAACATTCATCCTGCATTATTACCAAAATACGGCGGAAAAGGAATGTATGGTATGAAAGTTCACGAATCTGTTGTTGCAAATAAAGAACCGGAAACAGGAATTACCATTCATTATGTAAATGAAAATTACGATGAAGGAGCGATTATTTTTCAGAAAAGCTTTCCTCTTTCAGAAAATGAAACTGCAGAAACCGTAGCAAGTAAAATCCATGAATTGGAATATGAGTTTTTTCCGAAGGTGATGGAAGAGTTGTTAGAGGAAAATGAAATTTAAATAGAAAAAACTTTAACCCTCCTTCAAAAGAGCACATTAATATGGCAAAAAAGAAAAAATATTATGTAGTTTGGTTCGGGAATCCTGCGGGAATTTTTGACAGTTGGAAAGAATGTCAACGTTCTATCAAAGGAGTTTCGGGTGCTCAATACAAATCGTTTTTAACTTTTGCTGAGGCTAAAAAAGCTTTTCAAAGAGAATACGCCGATTATAAAGGTATCAACACTAAGAAAAAAACACTTAGTAAAGAGCAATTGCAAAAAATTGGAGAACCTAATTTATATACCATATCTGTAGATGCTGCTTCTAGTGGTAATCCTGGGAAAATGGAATATCGCGGTGTAGATACCCAAACTAAAAAACAACTATTTCATCAAGGTCCTTTTTTACAAGGCACCAATAATATAGGAGAATTTTTAGCCTTGGTTCACGGATTGGCTTATTTGAAGAAAAACAATTCAGATAGAGCTATTTACAGTGATTCTAAAATAGCAATGGGCTGGGTAAAACGAAAAAAATGCAATACCAAATTAAAACAAAGTTCAAAAAACAAAAAGGTTTTTGAGCTGGTAGAACGTGCTGAATATTGGTTAAAAAACAACACTTATAAGACTGTCATTATAAAATGGGAAACCAAAGCTTGGGGAGAAATTCCTGCTGATTTTGGAAGAAAATAACGCTTCAATAAAATATTAAAAACCCTATCTTTGCCAATCATTTAAAACCCATTTATGAGTAAGCTTGTTATTGTTGGAACCGTTGCTTTCGACGCTATAGAAACCCCTTTCGGAAAAACAGATAAAATCCTTGGTGGTGCTGCAACCTTTATTGGTTTAGCGGCTTCACAATTTGAAGTTGATGGAGCGATCGTTTCTGTTGTTGGAGGTGATTTTCCAAAAGAATATATTGATATGTTAGCCAATAGAGGTCTAGATGTTTCTAGCCTTGAAGTAGTGGAAGACGGAAAAACATTTTTCTGGAGTGGAAAATATCATAACGATATGAATACTCGTGACACCTTGGCTACCGAACTAAATGTACTTGCCGATTTCAATCCAGTAGTGCCAGAAAAATATAAAGATGCCAAAGTAGTAATGTTAGGTAATCTTCACCCAATAGTACAATTAGGTGTCATCGAGCAAATGACCGAAAAACCAGCAATGGTGATTTTAGATACGATGAATTTTTGGATGGACAGTGCTTTGGACGATTTAATGAAAGTAATTGCAAAAGTAGATGTGATTACCATTAATGACGAAGAAGCAAGACAATTAACTGGAGAATATTCTTTAGTAGTAGCTGCCAAAAAGATTATGACGATGGGTCCTAAATACGTAGTGATAAAAAAAGGAGAACACGGAGCATTATTGTTTTTTGAAGATGAAATATTTTATGCACCAGCACTTCCTTTAAAAGAAGTGTTTGATCCAACCGGAGCTGGCGACACCTTTGCAGGAGGATTTTCAGGTTACCTTGCTAAAACAGGAGATTTCAGTTTTGAGAATCTTAAAAAAGCAATTATTTACGGTTCAGCATTGGCTTCCTTTTGTGTGGAGAAATTTGGAACCGAACGAATGGTCAATTTAGGTAAAGAGGAATTGTTTCAGCGAATCCTTCAGTTTAAAAGCTTAACACAATTCGATTTAGATTAAAGTATATACGCCCTGTTTTGCAGGGCTTTTTTTATAACCTTTTTTTACATTATTATGAGTGACGCGTTAAAACACGAATGTGGAATTGCATTAGTAAGACTTCTAAAACCTCTAGAATTCTACAAGAAAAAATACGGTACCGCTTTCTACGGAATCAATAAAATGTATTTAATGATGGAAAAACAGCACAACCGTGGTCAAGACGGTGCTGGTTTTGCAAGTATCAAACTTAATGTAGATCCGGGGGAACGCTATATAAGTAGAGTTCGGTCGAATGCACAACAACCTATACAAGATATTTTTGCGCAGATCAATAATCGTATTAACGACGAACTTACCAATCATCCAGAATTTAAAGATGATGTTGCTGCTCAAAAAAAGAACATCCCTTATTTAGGAGAATTAATGTTAGGGCACGTTCGTTACGGAACTTTTGGCGGAAATAGTGTAGAACACGTTCATCCGTTTTTACGTCAAAATAACTGGATGCATCGTAATTTAATAATTGCTGGTAATTTTAACATGACCAATACCACGCAATTATTCGACAATCTGATCAAACTCGGAATGCACCCTAAAGAAAATGCCGATACCATTACGGTAATGGAAAAAATCGGGCACTTTTTAGACGATGCAGTTAGTAAATTATATAAAAAATCTAAAAAATTAGGGCTTTCAAAAATTGAAGCTTCTCCTTATATAGTTGAAAATTTAAATTTGGCTAAAATCCTTCGGAAAGCATCTAGAGATTGGGATGGCGGTTATGCGATGGCTGGACTTTTAGGTCACGGGGATGCTTTTGTTTTAAGAGACCCTGCCGGAATTCGACCTGCATTTTACTATAAAGATGACGAGGTGGTTGTGGTTGCTTCAGAAAGACCTGCGATTCAGACGGTTTTTAATGTTCCTTTTGAAGAAGTGAAAGAATTAGATCCTGGTCACGCTTTATTACTTCGGAAAGATGGCTATATGAAAATCGCCAAAATCTTAGAGCCTTTAGAAAAGAAATCTTGTTCGTTTGAACGTATTTATTTTTCCCGCGGAAGTGATGCCGAAATATATCAAGAGCGTAAAACATTAGGAAAATTATTGATGCCTAAAGTACTGAAGGCTATCAATCACGATACCGAAAACACCGTATTTTCATTTATCCCTAATACTGCTGAAACTTCTTTCTACGGAATGTTAGAAGCTGCACAAGATGAATTAAACAAACAAAAAAACGATGCAATTCTTGAAGAAAAAGAAGGATTGACCAACGAACGTCTTCAGCAAATCCTTTCTCATAAAATTAGAACTGAAAAAATCGCCATTAAAGATGTAAAACTTCGAACTTTTATTACCGAAGATAGCAGTCGTGACGATTTGGTAGCTCATGTGTACGATGTAACTTATGGGGTTGTAAGACCAGATGATAATTTGGTTATAATTGATGATAGTATTGTTCGTGGTACTACTTTAAAGAAAAGTATTCTTAAAATGTTAGATCGATTAAGCCCTAAAAAAATTGTGGTGGTTTCTTCGGCTCCTCAAATTCGGTATCCAGATTGTTATGGTATTGATATGGCTCGATTGGAAGGTTTAGTGGCGTTTCAGGCAGCATTAGGACTTCATAAAGATCGTGGAACC
Organism: Flavobacteriaceae bacterium; assembly: GCA_046055745.1. Lineage (GTDB taxonomy): Bacteria > Bacteroidota > Bacteroidia > Flavobacteriales > Flavobacteriaceae > Marifrigoribacter. The sequence continues at coordinate 22,139 of JASFZG010000190.1, forward strand.
GAAAGTATTGTTGATGATATTTACAAAAAATGTAAAGCACAACAAGGCGATTGTGACACTAAGCAAATTAATCATGTAAAAGAATTATACGCACCTTTTACCGATGAGGAAATTTCGGATAAAGTAGCAGAAATAATTAGTGATGACAGTATTACTTCCGAAGTAAAAGTGATATTTCAATCGGTGGACGATTTACATAAAGCTTGTCCCGATAATTTAGGTGATTGGTATTTTACAGGTGATTATCCAACTCCGGGAGGAAATCGAGTAGTGAATAAAGCCTATATTAATTTTGTAGAAGGAAACCCAGAAAGAGCTTATTAGATTAGTATTAAGAACGCTTTGCTTTTAGAACAAAGAATTAAGACGAGATTTGTAAGTTTTTTAATTTATTGACAATATAGAACCCGAAAATAATAATGGAACCTCTCTTTACAGAAAAACAAAAGTTTACACAATGGTGGTTGTGGGTTTTGTTGTTGGGTATTGGGATGATTCCGATAATTGGAATTTACAAACAGCTTATAATTGGCGAAGAATTTGGTTCAAAACCAATGTTAAATGTTGGACTGATTCTGTTTTCAGTATTTATTTATTTGTTAATTGCATTCTTTTATTTTCTTCAGTTAAAAACGAAAATTACTTCCGGAGAAATTAGTTTTACCTTCTTTCCGCTTGCTTCAAAAAAAGTGAAATGGGAAGATATTTCAGAAGTAAGAATAGTTGATTATGGATTTGTTGGTGGCTGGGGAATTCGACTTTGGACTCCCTACGGGACGGTTTATAACACCAAAGGAAAAATTGGTCTTGCAATAGAACTAAAAAATGGTTCAAAATTTTTAATAGGCACTCAAAAAGAAACCGAATTAAAAACCGTTCTTAAAGAAATCTCTTCTTTATATGAAGCCTAAAAAAGATCCAAAATCCTACGAACCTTTAGAGGAAAAACTCAATGTGTATTCACACGGTTTGGGATTGCTATTAAGCATCACTGCGTTGGTATTATTGGCTGTAAAAGCATCCATAGACGGAAGTCCTTGGCGAATTGTGAGTTTTAGTATTTTTGGTGTGAGTTTAATTGTGTTGTATACTGCTTCTACATTTTTTCATAATGCTAAAGCTCCAAAACTAAGAAAGCGATTAAATATCTTTGATCACGCATCTATATATGTCTTGATTGCAGGAAGTTACACTCCTTTTACATTGGTTACTTTAAATGGAACTTTGGGCTGGATTTTATTCGGAATCTCTTGGGGAATTGCTTTAGCGGGAGTTATTTTAAAGCTTTTTTACACTGGTAAATATGAAAAAGCCTCCACTATCGCTTATGTTTTAATGGGCTGGATGATTGTTTTTGCCATTAAACCATTAACTGCCAACTTACCCTCAGAAGGAATGTTTTGGTTGGTTTCTGGAGGAATTTCCTATACTGTTGGAGCGGTGTTATATAGCATTAACAAGCTAAAATTCAACCACTTTATCTTTCATTTATTTGTTTTGGGAGGTAGTTTTTGTCATTTTATGGCGGTATATTTCTATGTTTAATGTTAAAATTTAGTGCACTTTATCTTTTAGTGTGTTTTTTAACGAGTATTTGAATAATTTCATCTAAAAGTAGGAAAAACCTTGCTTGCATATTCAATTTTAAGTTTATATTTGATGCATACCATAGCATAAGTAGGTTAAGTTCATGGTAGATTTGGGGCAAAAAAAGGTGAACACTTGTTTACCTTTTTTTTATGCGCAAAATCGAAATTTGGGATGGTGAGAAGAGGGATCAACTATAAAGTAATTGTTTTAGTTTTAAAAAAATTTATTAAATAATATTGAATAAAAAGATAAACCTATTAAAGAATGGGCTTTCTTAAATTGAATTCAATTTAAGGGCAAAATATCTATTTCCCAATGGCACATAAGAAATCAACGAGAGTGCTATGAGTATTTCGTTTTGACAACCAAAACCAAATAAAAGAAAAACCCTCTATATCAATGACATAAAGGGTTGCTCTGCTGCCCATCGTTTGCAAATATCGAAACGTAAATTATTGTTTTTTTAATACTTAATTGGTCTATAGACCATTCTTGGGCTCGAACCAAAATCACATTTATGGGTTTTATTCTATGTATCCCGTTTTTATATCAATTTCAAATTTATCTAAATAAAAAGATTCCTAATTAACTATTCCTTTACGATCCTTTTTATAATCCTTCCATGATCGCTTTCAATAACCACCAAATAAATAGCTGAAGATAAGTTTGAAAAGTTAATCTGTTTTTTTACTCCCATGTTTTCTAAAGAAACATCCATAATTACTCTACCTGTTAGGTCATAGATCGTTGCTTGTTGCAATGCTATGGATTGCGGATTGCTAAGAATCACAAAATCTTGGGCAGGGTTTGGATACATCACGATGCTTCCAAGGTTGAGTTCAATAGCGTCCACCCCAAGTATACTTTCTACCATCAATTCAAACATACAAGTACCAATATTCCCATATTCATCCATTGCACTCATTGTAATGGTATAGGTACCATCTGATAGCAAGGTGCCTACTGCTGGATCTTGTGAAAATATCGTTAATGGATCTGTACAATTATCTAAAGCAGTAGCCTCGCCAGTTGCAAAGTAATCTGGTACTTCATAAAACAAGTTACCCTGACCAGGATCTACTGTTTGATCTGCTGGGCAGGTAACCACAGGTGCTAAAGCATCTATTACTGTTACTACAGCGGTACAAGAGGCTAAGTTTCCATTGTCATCCATTGCAAATACTGTTACTGTTACTGGGGTTCCAATATCACTACAGTCAAAGTTTTGAATATCAACGGATGTTGTATTGATTCCACAAGCATCATCGATACTTGCTAGTACATCTACAGTGGTGATTATTGCGGTACCATTTGCGTCTAATTCAAGAGTGATGTCCATACATTCAAGTTCTGGCATCGTTACATCTTCCACAGTAACTACAGCGGTACAGGTTGCAGTATTTCCACTTGCATCTGTAACCATTAGAACTACATTGTTTTGCCCTACATTAGAACAATCAAATGTATTGATATCAAGATCGTAAGAAGCAATTCCACAAGCATCGCCAGAACCATTATCTACATCATTACCTATGATAGTAATGGTTCCTGTAGCATCTAGTTGTACGGTAATATCCATACATACTACAACTGGCATCGTTACATCTTCTACAGTAACCACTGCGATACAGTTTGAAACATTTCCGTTTACATCTGTTACCGTTAAGGTTACATCATTAGGTCCTACATCAGCACAAGTGAAGGTTTCAATATCAATAGTAATAGAGGCTACACTACAATTGTCTGTTGAGCCGCCATCTGCATCTGCTGCAACAATCGTCGCATCTCCATTGGTATCCAATTGGATGGTGATATCTTGACATACTGCCATAGCTAGTTCGTTATCAGTTACCGTAATAGTAAAACTACACACAGCAGTATTTCCACTTGAATCCGTCGCTGTATATTCAACAGTATTCACCCCTACTGGGAATGGACTGCCACTGGGAAGACCTGCCGTTTGAACTACTGTATCAATTCCGCAATTGTCAAGTGCAATTGCATCTGGGAATGCTATTACTGTGCTACACTGACCAAGATCTGTGTTTACTGCTATATCTACAGGGCAAGCAATAACAGGAACTACATTGTCTTCAACGGTAATAATAGTGGTACACGTTACCGTTTGACCATTCCCATCATCTACCGTCCAAACAACAACAGTAACTCCTAAGGAAAGTACTTCATTCGCAATAGTGGTGCTTCCGTTTAAATCGTTTGAAATAATTCCATTAGTACAGTTGTCTGTAAAGGTTGCATCAAATTCAGTTCCAACCAACGTATAGGTGCAAACTCCTG
>JASFZG010000191.1:0-21746 GCA_046055745.1 Flavobacteriaceae bacterium
TATGTAATTCCGTTGATGATATCCTTCGGAATGGCTTCACAAATAATAACAATTGCTCCTTGATCTGAAGCCTTTTTAATATAGTCGTGACCGTCTGATAAAGTTCCTTTTATGGCAACAAAAACATCATTCAATCCTACTTTTCGAGAATCGAATTCAATATTCCCAATAACCACAGAAGTATCCCCTATCACCTTATCGATAGCTACTTTATAGAGTATGTCTTTTAATTGAATCACGATAAATTGAGCGTTATTTGTTTTCCTTTTTCGAGTTGTTCTCCCGACTTTATAGATTGTTTTGCAACGGTTCCGTTACCAATAATCTTCACTTCTAAACCTAAATTTTCTAATAATGAAACTGCATCCATCCCTGCCATTCCTAATACATTAGGTATTTCTGAATAGGTTTTTTGTGAATTATTATAATAGGTTTCAAAATCATTACTTATTACTTGATCCATCTCATTTACCTTATCTACTTCAGCAATTAGCGGAGAGTCTGTATATATTTTTTGTGCGATTCGTTTAAAAACTGGTCCTGAAACATCAGCACCATAATACCCAACAGATAAATCTGGTTTATGAATTACAACGATGCAAGAATACTTAGGGTTTTCAGCAGGAAAATATCCCGCAAATGAAGAAACATATCTTCTGTTGTCCTTCCAATCCTTCATCCAATATTCGGTTTGTGCAGTTCCTGTTTTTCCTGCCATAGAAAAATATGGAGAGTATAATTTCTTTCCTGTTCCTCTAATGACAATGTTTTTTAGAATATCTTGAATCTGAGCGATGGTTTCTTCCGAAGCAATTTTAGGGTTGGTAATAATTTTATCGAATGTTACAATTGGCTGATTCCAAGCTCGAATCTCTTTAACAAATCTTGGTTTCACCATCACTCCATCATTTGCAATAGCATTGTAAAAATTTAAAACTTGTAAAGGAGTTAACTCTAAATTATAACCATAAGCCATAGATGGTAGTGCATTTTTACTCCATTTATGATGTCCAGGTTCAGGAATCATTGGTTTTCCTTCTCCTTTAATTGCAATTCCGATAGAATCAGCTAGGTTAAAACTTTTAATCCTATCGATAAATTTTTGAGGATTATCGCGATAGCCTTCATCTATAATTGTTGCCAAGCCAATATTTGAAGAAACCTCCAAGGCTTTTGCAGCAGAAATTTCGCCATAACCTCCGTGATGAGAATCTGAAATTCGTTTTCTATAAAAATATTTTACTCCGTTTTTAGTATCAATAACAGTACTCGTGTCTATTATTTTATCTTCTAAAGCAGCCATAAATGCTGGCACTTTAAAAGTCGAACCTGGCTCATGTGCTTCTCCTACTGCATAATTTAATTTCTCATAATAAGTTCCTCTACTGGTTCTCCCGAGATTTGCAACTGCTTTAATTTCGCCCGTTGCCACTTCCATCACAATTACACAACCATGTTCTGCATTATAGATTTCTAATTGTTTTAATAAGGCGTGATGAGCAATGTCTTGGATGTTAACATTAATAGTTGTTACAACATCATAACCGTCTAAAGGCTCCACTTCATTTTCATCAAAAACTGGCTTCCATTGACCTTTTCCGATTTTTTGTTTTAGGCGTTTACCAGATTTTCCTTTTAAATATTCTTCATAAGCACCTTCAAGACCTACTTCGTAAAAACCTGGCTTTCCACTAACTTCATTTCCCACCAAACGCTCTGCAATTTTCCCAATAGGATGTTCTCTAATGGTACGTTGTTTTACAATTCGCCCTCCTTTAAAGGGACCTAATTCTAATAATGGAAAGTTTTTAACTTTTATATAATCTGTATAGCCTAAATTTTTAGCTATCAACATATACCTGTTTTTATTGGTACGGGCTTTTTTAAATTTGGTGATATAATAAGAAGCAGGTTTCCCAAACATCTTACTTAATTCATTGGCGAGTGCAGGTAAATGCTTTTTGAAGTTTTCTGAAGAAACCGTTACTGCATCAAATCTGATTTCATATTTAGGAACTGAAGTTGCCAACAGACTTCCATCATCAGAATAGATATTCCCACGGCTTGAAGGAATCTCCATATTCTTTATAGTATTCTTTTTTGCTAAAGCGATATATTTTTCACCTTCAACAAACTGAATGTTGACTATTTTAACAGCAATTAGTAACGCAAAGAGGAACATACCTCCGGCGATAAAATATAAGCGGTTTAATATGTTCTTTTCTGTTATTGGCACCGCGCTACTCTTTTGTTGTTATTATTATTTTTTGTGGCGGGGTTATCGAAGGACTTAATCCTCGTTCCGCCATTGTTGCTATTATTTTACTTTCCATTTTGGACTGCATCAAGATCATCCTCACATCTACATATTCACTTTTCACTTCTTTTACTTCATCATTTAATCGAGCAATTTGATGTACTTTTTTATCTGCTCGATGCGAACTTGCAATCATCACCAAAGCAAGACCTGACAGAAAAATAATAAATCGCCAGTTTTTAAAAGCATCATCGCTTATTAAAAACTTTCCCTTTAATATGTTGTAAAATCCTTTTTTCATTTAAGCCCTTGAAAGTGGGTGCCTTTTTTATAACTTTTCAGCAATTCGAAGTTTTGCACTTCTTGCTCTATTGTTTAGTTTAATTTCTTCTTTTGAAGGAATGATGAACTTTCCAATTCTTTTAAAAGGAACCTCCGACCTTCCGAACACATCTTTTTCTGGCTCTCCTTCAAACATTCCGCTTCGCATAAATCTTTTCACCAAACGATCTTCTAAAGAATGGTATGAAAGCAAACTCAATCTACCTCCAGGCTTCAACACCTCATTTGTTTGAAGTAAAAATTCTTTCAACACTTCAATTTCCTGATTTACTTCAATACGTATTGCCTGAAATATCTGTGCTAATATTTTATGTTCGCGATGGGTTGGCAAAAACCTTCCCAATGCTTTTTTTAATTGTTCACTTGAAATTATTTTCGACTCTTGCCTAACTTCACAAATTATTCTTGCCATTCCTGCTGAAGCTCTTAACTCACCATACTGAGATAAAACCGATTTCAATTTTTCTTCTGGGTATTTATTTACCACATCGTATGCTGAAAATTTAGAATCCTGATTCATTCGCATATCTAAATCTGCTTCAAATCGAGTGGAAAACCCTCTTTCAGCAACATCAAATTGATGAGACGAAACTCCAAAATCTCCTAAAATTCCATCAACTTCTTTAATTCCGTAGAAACGTAAAAAACGTTTTATGTATCTGAAATTTTCATTAATCAAAATGAATCTTGGATCGTCTATTTTATTCTGAATTGCATCTTTATCTTGATCAAAAGCAAACAACCTACCGTTCTCTCCCAGCCTGCTCATAATTTCTCGCGAATGACCTCCACCGCCAAAAGTTACATCCACATAAACGCCATTTGGCTGGATGTTAAGACCATCAACTGTTTCGGTTAATAATACCGGATTATGATACTCCATTTTGATCATCGCTTTCGTCACCCATTACCTCCTCAGCCAAGTCTGCAAAATCGCTGGCTGCATCATTAATAGCTTGTTCGTACTTATTTTTATCCCAGATTTCAACAATATTAATTGCTGAAGAAATCACAACTTCTTTTTCAATTCCTGCAAATGAAGCGAGGTCTTTCGGAATTAACAACCTTCCTGCCGAATCCATTTCTACTGTTTTTACGCCCGCTGTAAATCGTCTAATAAAATCATTATTCTTTCTATTGAAACGATTCAATTTTCCCATTTTTTCCATTAACAACTGCCATTCTTCCATCGGATACAACTCCAAACAAGGCTGAAAAACGGCTCTTTTAATCACAAAACCATTTGTCGAAACTGGAGCTAACTGCTTTTTTAAAGCGGCAGGCACCATCATTCGCCCTTTGACGTCAGCTTTGCATTCGTATGTCCCAATAAGATTGAGCATGAAGATTTTAATTGATTAATTATAGTTTCAAATATATAGAACTTTTACCACTTTTTACCACTAATTACCACATTGTTAATAAGTTTTACCACTTATTAACATCTTTTATCTAAAAAATTGACATTCAGCTTCTTGAGTTTTATTGAAACTTGAAAATAAAAATGCGTACTTTTGCTAATACAAACGCAGAACTTAGTATGACGCATAAGCTTAAAAAAGAAGGTAAATTCAATTATATAGATACAGGAGAAGGCACCCCAATCATTATACTTCACGGACTTATGGGTGGTCTTAGTAATTTTGATGGCGTTACCAATTTCTTTCCTGAAAAAGGATATCGTTTATTACTTCCTGAATTGCCTATTTATAAAATGTCTTTATTAAAAACCAACGTAAAGAATTTTTCAAAATATGTAAATGACTTTATTGACCATATGGGTTTTAAAGAAGTAATATTAGTTGGAAACTCGTTAGGTGGTCATATTGGATTGTATTTTACAAAAACATTTCCTGAAAAAGTAAAAGCTCTGGTAATTACAGGTAGTTCAGGGTTGTACGAAAGTGCTATGGGAGGGTCTTTTCCGAAGCGCGGCAGTTATGAATATGTAAGGCAAAAAGCAGAAGATGTTTTTTACGACCCAAAAATTGCAACCAAAGAATTGGTGGATGAAGTATTTGAATCTATCAACGATCGTAATAAATTAATTAGAACTTTAGCGATTGCCAAAAGTGCTATTCGACACAATATGGCAAAAGATTTACCGAAAATGAAAACGCCAACTTGTATTATTTGGGGTAAAAATGATTCGGTAACTCCACCAGAAGTCGCTACAGAGTTTAATGAACTATTACCCGATTCTGAATTATTTTGGATTGAAAAATGCGGGCATGCTGCTATGATGGAACATCCCGACAAGTTTAATGAATTGCTTTATACTTGGCTTGTGAAGAGAGGGTTCTAATTCAGAATTATGAATTTTACCATTCAAATAAATAGTTTCAATTAACAAGTTACTTCAATCAAGTTGGAGCAATAAATATGAAAATTAAATCGGCAGAATTTATTATAAGTAATAGCGATGTTGCTAAATGCCCAAAAGATAAACTTCCTGAATATGCTTTTATAGGAAGATCTAATGTTGGCAAGTCTTCACTTATCAATATGTTAATGCAACGTAAAAGCTTAGCAAAAACTTCGGGGAGACCCGGAAAAACCCAGCTTATCAATCATTTTTTAATTAATAAAAATTGGTTTTTAGTAGATTTACCTGGCTATGGATATGCGCGAGTATCTAAAAGTAGCAAGCGGGTGTTTCAGAAATTTATCACCCAGTATTTTGCTAAAAGAGAGCAGTTAGTTTTAGCTTTTGTTTTAATTGACAGCAGACATACCCCTCAAAAAGTAGATTTAGAATTTATGCAATGGATGGGTGAAAACGGGGTTCCTTTTTGTATCATATTCACCAAACAAGATAAAGTAAAACCCAATGCTTTACTACGAAATATTGAATCATACACTCAAAAAATGTTAGAAACTTGGGAAGAAATGCCTAGATATTTTGTTACTTCTTCTAGTAATAATACAGGACGTGATGAGTTGTTGGGGTATATTAGTGAAGTTAATTTGGGAATGGAAGAATAATCATTACTCCCCCATTTTAATCTCTAATTTCTCAGCAAAATATTCACAAAAATCACGCATCGTAGCACTCATTTTTTCATCGTTAGTTGCACGTTCAAAAGTATCTGACATTGCCGTTAATGTTTGGTGAAAGAAAATTTTCATTTCATCTAAAGGCATATCTTTTGTCCATAAATCTATACGCAAAGCTTCTTTTGCTTTATGATCCCAAACGGACATAAAAATGGCTTTAGATTCCATATTTTCAATACCTCCATCTTTTGCAGACCATTCTAATTTTTCAGGAATTTTATTTTCGTCTAATGTTACGTTTACTGTGATATCTGATTGGTGTTTTTTTGTCATGATTTTATGTTTGATCTATTAAATATTTTATGCTAATCTATAAAGAAGAGGTTTCGACTGTGTTTAACCAGACATCCAACTTGCGATTAAAATATTAAATTACTTTTTCGGTTTGTATTTTGATTTATTAAATATCTCTTCTTCACTTAAAGTTAATAATTGCTCTAAGTTTTCATTATTATTTTCCATGAATGATTTTACAATTTGCCACCCCATATAGCGTCCTATCATTCCAGGTGAGTCATTATCAATTTCTAAATAAAACTTTGAAAATGGTGCTGGGTTTATAAAACGAGAGGATAATTTTGGGCTAGTATTGAATAAAAACTCATTCTCTACAAAATTCCGCCATATTTCTGTTTCGTTTTCTGTTGCCCAATTTATTTGCGCTTTAGAGTATCCTATTTTTTCTGAATCTGAAAAGTTAGGTAACCACAAATCTTTTAAATAAAGTATTCTTCCGTAGTAAATCATCTGAGCAAGAAAAGTTCTACTCTGTATTTTTGGCGTATATTTTTGAGCATAAATTGAAGCTATATCAGGAATAATCTGTGATTCTTTCATATCTTCAACTACATAATTTGGAATATCTTGATAGAAAAAATGATCGCTTCCTAAATAGGTGTCTAACTTTATAATCAACAAATTATTAGCAAGAATAATTTTATTACGATAATCAACATCTGATGTTGTTGTTATCACCAATGGTGTGTTAAATTGAGGAAAATAATATTCAATATGTTGAAAAATATTTTCTAAATTCTGTTGAAGTTTTTCTTCGGAAGGATACTTTTTTATCACCTCTTCAAACAATTGTTGTTGAAGGGTATCTTGCATTTTCTGAACCCAAATACTATCGTGGTATTGCTTTGGAAAAAACTCAGGGAACTTGCTTTTTAAGTTTTCTAAATCTGAAATTTTTGCCATTCCAAATTCTTTATCAAAACGAACTATTTCAACATCGATTGAGATTTTTTCAATTTCCTTATCAACATCGTTTTTTGAGTCGCAAGAAAATATTAAAACAACTAATAAACTTAGCAAGATTTTTTTCATAATAGATAAATTGAAACTGTTTAACGTAAAATCTTTTTTAAAATTTTATTTTACGTTAATTTGCATTGCAAAGGTATTATTTAAAATCAACAAAATGCACACAGAAAAAGTAGTAGATTTTATCGTAAATTGGTTAAAAGAATATGCAACTAATTCTAAAATGGATGGTTTTGTTGTTGGAATTAGCGGCGGAATAGATTCCGCTGTAACTTCTACTTTATGCGCTAAAACAGGACTGCCTACACTATGTATTGAGATGCCTATTCATCAAGCTGAAAGTCAAGTAAACAGAGGTAAAGAACATATTGAGCAATTAAAAAAACGATTCTCGAATGTTCGTTCTGAAGTGTTTGATTTAACCTCCACTTTTGAAGATTTTAAAAAACAAGCTCCTAATTCTGAAGAAAATCCTTTATTAGATTTGTCCTTAGCAAATACACGTGCCAGATTACGAATGACGACTTTATATTATTTTGCTGGATTATATAGATATTTAGTTGCTGGTACAGGTAATAAGGTAGAAGATTTTGGTGTAGGATTTTATACTAAACATGGAGATGGAGGCGTAGATTTAAGTCCGATTGCAGATTTAATGAAAAGTGAAGTTTATCAATTAGCCAAAAAATTAAAAGTGCCAGATTCGATTCAAAAAGCTGCTCCAACAGATGGACTATTTGGTGACAATAGAACTGATGAAGACCAAATTGGAGCAAGTTATGATGAGCTTGAATGGGCGATGAAAATGCAAGAAATGGGCTACAATACTTTAGACTTTAAAAATAGAGAAAAAAATGTTTTCGACTTATATTCAAGGCTTCATGAAATAAACCAACATAAGATGACACCGATACCTGTATGTAAAATCCCACTTGATTTGGTTAAAATATAGTTATTCAACGAGTATTCGTGAAGTTGAGCGAATTTTCTTTCAAATACATTTCGTTCCTTATATTAATTCATAAATTTGACTAGTGAAAGAAAGATGTCATATCCTCAAAAGTTGTTATAAGCATCTTTAAAATCTATTTTAAAATCTAACAATTGGCTAACATGAAGAAAATTGTAATTGCAGATCACCACCCTATTACAAGGAGGGGTATTACTTGTTTATTAAAAAAAGATGAAAATTTTTCTATTGTAGGGAAAGCAAATAATGGTAATGAGTTATATAAAACTCTAGAGGAACATAATCCAGATATATTAATTATGGAGATTGATATGCCACAGATAAATGGCATTAATGCTTTACGTGGTATTAAGTTGAAATTCCCTGAATTACGAGTGTTAATTTTTTCGACACATCCTGAAGAAATTTATGCATTACGTTCTATAAAATCTGGAGCTGCTGGTTATGTGCCAAAAACTGCTTCACCAAAAATATTTTTAAAAGCTTTAAAGCAAATTAGAAAAGGTGGCATTTTCTTAAACGAAGAACTAACCTCCACTTTTACTAGTAGAAACGTTGGTGAAACCAGTGCTATTAGTCGTTATAAAAAATTATCTTCTAGAGAAATAGAAGTTTTAAATTTACTTTCTAGCGGAAAAAGAAACAAAGACATTGCCGCTGCATTAAATATTAACGAAAAAACGGTGAGTACATACAAAACTAGATTATTGAAAAAATTAAAAGTCGATAATTTAGCAGATTTAATTCACCAATCTAGAATGTTTCAGTTTAGTTAATTAAACTACTCTATTTAATTTATCGGTAATTAATTTTCTTAAAGATTGAAAATCTAAGGTAGTACTTAGCACCGTATCATCTTCAAAAGATCCATTAACCATGGCGCTTTTTGAAAGGTCTTTTATTTTTGAGTCAATAAGGAACCTTCTGAGGTTTAAGATTGTTTCTGTAACAAATTGTGAAATTCCAATATTTTTATCTTTCACATAAATTTCTTTTTCGTCCCATCTATGGAGAGTATATTTTTCTTCATTCATTAAAATATTTGTTATTAATTGAGCGCCTTCAGGTTCAACTTCGCTAACTAAAACATCTATTTTCAGGTCTTCTTCAATATTGAATTTATTAATTATCACATTAAATAAAAGCTGGAAATTTTTATTTGTGAATTCAACTTCATCAGATTGTAGGTCTAAAAAAACTTTATTATAAACTTTAGATCTGTTAATTTCATTTTCAAAAACCAACCCACCTTCTTCATCTTGAGTTACCATAACATCTTCAAAATCAACTTCTTCTTTTCCGTAAATTAGTAAAATATGAATTATTTTTCTTTCCAATTCGAAAAGCTCATCTACCCTATCTACAGGAATATTCTCTGAAGCTACAACTTCAAAAGGTTTAGGTTTGTTTTGATCAACCTTATAATCGTCCTTCTTTTGCTTTTTAAGAATTTGAGCCAAGGTGTTAAATAAGTTTGCTTCATCGATATTCATTATTCGGGAACATTCTTGAATGTAAAGTTCCTTTTTAATATTGTCTGGTATTAATGAAATACTCATCAATATTTCTCGTATTACTTCTGCCCTTTTAATTGGGTCGTTTTTAGATTCTGTTGCTAATAATGACGCCTTGAAATGAATAAAATCTTGAGCATTATCTTCTAAATAATGATTTAATTCTTCTAAATTATTCTTTTTGGCAAAACTATCTGGGTCTTCTCCTTCTGGAAATGTACAGATTTTCACATTCATACCTTGCTCCAGAATTAAATCAATTCCTCTTAATGAAGCTCTTAAACCTGCATCATCACCATCGAATAATATGGTAATGTTTTTTGTCAAACGGCTAATAAGCCTAATTTGATCTGAAGTCAAAGCAGTTCCAGAAGATGAAACTACATTCTCGATTCCAGATTGAAAAAATTGTAAAACATCGGTATACCCTTCAACTAAAAAGCAATTATCTTTTTTAATTATTACTCCTTTAGCCTGAAACAAACCATATAACACCTTGCTTTTATGATATACTTCACTTTCAGGAGAGTTTAAATATTTTGCTGTCTTTTTATTATCCCCTAATATTCTTCCGCCATAACCTAAAGTACGACCACTCATACTAAAAATCGGGAATATTACTCGCCCTCTAAAACCATCGTATTGTCTCTCATTAGAGGTTTTGGTAAGCCCTAATGCTTTTAACAGTTCAACTTTATAACCTTTTTTTATAGCTTCATTTGTAAAAACATCCCATTTATCTCCTTCGACGGGTGAATACCCTAATAAAAACTTTTTTATAGTTTCATCCGTAAAGCCTCTTTCTTTAAAATAGGATAAGCCAATTGCTTTTCCTTCTTCAAGATTTAATAAAGAATTATTAAAATACTTAGTTGCGTATTCATTAATTAAATAAAGGCTTTCTTTTAAGCTTGCTTCTTCTTTTTGCTCAGGAGTTTGCTCTGTTTCTTCAATCTCGATATTGTATTTATTTGCTAAATACCGAATTGCTTCAGGATAAGTAAACTGCTCATGTTCCATTAAAAACGAAACTGCTGTTCCTCCTTTTCCACTAGAAAAATCTTTCCAAATATTTTTGGCAGGAGACACCATAAAACTTGGAGTGCGTTCATTACTAAAAGGACTTTTTCCTTTATAATTACTACCCGATTTTTTTAATTGTATAAAGTCGCCAATCACTTCTTCTACGCGAGCGGCTTCAAATACATCGTCTATGGTTTTTCTTGAAATCATTTTCTGAATTCAAAGATGTGAATTTCTGATTAAAAAAATGAAGTTTTTGCAAGACTTATTTATTAACAAAAAGACTTTCTTTATTTATTAAAGAAAGTCTTTTAAAAATGAAACAAAATTTAATGATTTTTTTACATATCAAATCGTAAACCCATAGATATATTATGTTGATCTACTGGATTGTTTTTAAATATTGGATTGAGTTCATATTTTACATAAAGTGCTGTCCAACCCCAACCAACATAACCGTTAAGACCATACACTACACTATTAGTATTATAACTAGCTTTTATTTTCTCTTTTTTGTTAGACCCGTCTTCCGAATATTTCAACTTTTGTCTTGAACTTAATTTAAACCCTGCAAAACCTCCAATTCCTACTTTAAATTGCTTTCTTGTTGAATATCTAAAATAGTTCGCATATTCTTTTTTCTTGGAAGGACCAAATTCAAAAAACACAGGAAAAATTAATTTATCAACTCTTAATTTAGCTTTATCTAAATTTTGAGAATGCACCTGAAGTACAGTTTCCTCACCAATATCAACGTAATATTGATTATCTACAGGTTTTAAACCGTCCCAAGTAAATGAAAATCCATATTTAATTCGAAGCCAATTAGACTCCTTAAACACCCTTGTTTTCCAAGCCCAACCTAGTTCGAAAAATCGGCTTCCTCCAATTTTAATTTCTGTATCATTAAAGGATTCTCCTTCGGTAATGAGGTTATTAAAACCAACAGCCATCACCAACCTACTGGTAGTTCTACGGTCGTATTTTTTGTGTTTATTATAAGAAATTGAAAACACTTCGCCATCATCAAAAGTTTCTATCATTAATATATTTTTATCCTTATAAGCAAGAGTATCGTTATTATTTCTTTTTCTTAGGGCAATTTTATTCTCTATAATAGCAACCCTATTCTCAATATTAAGTGCGTGTTTTTCTGCAGCTTCATTTTTTAATTTACCTGCTTCTTCTTGAGTTATTTCGTTGTTTTCTAATCGTTGATTAATAGATTCAATCCCTCTTTTTAAAGCATCTTTTTCTTCGTTAATAATATCTTCTTTAGAATTTTCTAGTTTTTCAACACTAATAGTTATCTCTTGTGCATTCGCTTTTATAAACGGAATACACCATAATACTACCATAATACTTAATGTAATGATTCTCATAATTGTTTGTTTTTTGATTGATGAATTGATGATTGTAATTATTTCTGGTTAATTATTTCGGTCAACAACTGCAGTTCGTACTTTTTCAAACTGTTCGCCAAGTGCATCAAAAACCTTGTCTCTAAAACTAGTTTCTATCTCCTCTTCCACAATGTTTAACAATGCTGTTGCATCCACTTTTTTATTTGCAATTAGTTTTTGAGATTGTATTTCTAATTGGGCTTTTTTTAATAAGGCATTTATTTCATCATCTGAAACCTTATTATTTGACTTTTTTATTGCTGTAACCTCTGCTACTACCTCTGCAATTTTTAATTCTATAAAATCACTTTCTGAAGTATCGGTTTTATTTTCTGAAGCGATTACAGGTTTTTCAATAGGATCAATTAGAATTTTTTCTTCTGAATTATTAAATGTGATTTCAACAGTTTCAGTTAGATTTTTATTGTTAGAAATAGTGTTCCTCTTTTCTGAATTCATAGATGCTTCTGAAATATTTTCTTTTCCGTTTTGAGTTTCAGTCGCAACTACTAGTTCATTGTTTTTTGTATTAAAAAAGGGTTCTTTTTGAATTTCTTCATTTGTATTATTTCCTGTTTCAACAATTTTATCAGTTTCAATTATTGAATTTGTTTGACCCTTAAAAACCAATGAAGCAACAACTATCAACCCAACAATACTAGCTGCAATAGCATACACAGGTGTTTTTCTATCCTTTTTTGATGATTTACCTAGCTCATTATTTAGCCTTTCCCAAGCCGTATTTGAAGGCTGAATTTCTCGCTCCTGTAACTGCTCTCTTATATGATCGTCAAATTTAATGGGTGCCATAACTAATTTTATTTTCTTTATTAATAAAGGCCTGAAGCATTTTTCGAGCCTTGAATAATTGTGATTTTGAAGTGCTTTCAGAAATCTCTAGCATTTCTGAAATCTCACTATGTTTATAACCTTCTACTACATATAAAATAAAAACTGTTTTATATCCATTTGGGAGACGGTCTATCATTTTCTGAATTTCTTTTACTTCAATTTCTGTTTCGATATAAGCAATTAAATCTATTGAGTTTTCAAGAATTTCTTCCTCTTTAAATAGTAGCTTTTTTTCTTTCCGAAGTTGAGAAATTGATTCATTAATCATAATTCTTCGAATCCATCCTTCAAAACTACCTTGTGATTTAAAAGTGTTTAAATGTGTAAAAACTTTTAGAAACCCAGTTAACATTACTTCTTCTGCAATTGCTGAATTTTTGAAATACTGTCTACAAACACTCATCATTTTTGGGGCAAACAATTCAAATAATTGATGCTGTGCTCGAGTATTCCCATTACTAGCTTTGGAAATTAGAGTTTTGTAATTTTTATGTAACGAAACAACTTTCAAATTTTGGTGTTTTTTTAAACGCTTCAATTATATAGACGCAAGTTAATGTAAAAAGGTTGCCTGTGGATTAATTGGCAGTTGGGAAGTCAGTTCTCAGTTAGCAGCCATATACAACAAGCTGTGGGCTGAAGAGTCAATTACTTCTTCCGATCAATTACATAATTCACCATTAACTCAAGTGAGTCTTTATAGGGTGATGTAGGGTATTTATAAAGCAATAGTAATGCTTCTTGTTGATAGGTTTTCATTTTTGTAACAGCATAGTTCAATCCACCTTTTTCTTTCACAAAAGCAATTAATTCTTTTACTCTAACCTTATCAGTATTATAATTTTTTATGGAATTAATGACCCATTTTTTTTCTTTTTCTGTACAATGATTCAAAGAATATATTAAAGGGAGAGTCATTTTTTGTTCTTTAATATCGATTCCTGTGGGTTTTCCTATTTTTTCTGTTCCGTAGTCAAAAAGATCATCTTTAATCTGAAATGCCATTCCTATTAACTCCCCAAATTTTCGCATGGTTTCTACTTCTTCTTTAGAAGCATCAACCGATTTTGCTCCCATTGCACAACAAGCTGCGATAAGAGTTGCTGTTTTCTGACGAATAATTTCGTAATAAATATCCTCGGTGATATCTAATTTTCTAGCTTTTTCGATCTGAAGTAATTCCCCTTCACTCATTTCACGAACGGCTACCGAAATGATTTTCAATAAATCAAAATCTCCATTATCTATAGAAAGTAATAGCCCTTTTGAAAGTAAAAAATCACCTACTAGAACAGCAATTTTGTTTTTCCAAAGCGCATTAACAGAGAAAAAACCTCTTCTTTTATTACTCTCGTCCACCACATCATCGTGTACTAAAGTAGCAGTGTGAATCAACTCAATAACGGAAGCACCACGATACGTTCGATCATTTACTTCTCCATTATTAATCATTTTTGCAATAAGAAAAACAAACATAGGACGCATTTGTTTTCCTTTACGATTCACTACATAATGAGTGATTCGATTTAGCAAAGAAACTTTTGAAGACATAGAAAGTAGGAACTTTTTTTCAAAAAGCTCCATCTCGTATTCTATGGGTAGTTTTATTTGGGAAACGGTTTTCATTATTATTCAAAAATAAGTTAAAAAGGTATCGCAAATAGTGTTTTTTTTATTTTTTATATCTTATATTTGGTAATATTAACTTTTTAAAAAATCATGTTATGAAAAAAATTACACTTTTAGCGGCTATTTTCACTGCTTTTTCAATGAATGCACAAATCTTCTTTGACGATTTTAACACTGAAGTTGTTGATGCTATTACTTTTGACAAATGGGAATCTATTGACCAAGATGGCGACGGAAACTTCTTCGAAGTTTTTGACGCTGCTAATGTTGGTGATGGTGTTAGTTCATTATTTACTGGATTTGGAGCAGATTCTGACTCTTGGAATGGAGATCCTTTAACTCCAGATAATTTTTTAGTTACTAAAGACCCTATTGATTTAACAAATAGTAGTAGTACTGAAATTAGTTTTTTAGTTGGTACTTATCAAGTAAACGGTACTTTTATTGATGACAAATATTCTGTTTACATGACAGTATCAAATCAAATTAGTGACATATTAGCGGCTACTCCAATAGACACAAGATTAGTTTCAGATGACGTTACAGCATCTGCAGGAGACGGATCTGATTCTGCAGCTCTAGTAACAATTGATGCTTCTGCTTTTGACGGTCAAGTAGTTTATTTATCTTTTAGACATTTTGATTCTGTGGATATAAATTCTGTATTACTTGATGATATTACTGTTGATGGAATATTAGGCCTTACAGATGAAACTTTTAACGGTTTTAATTATTTTGTTGATGCAAATAATAATTTAAATTTAAGTGCAAACAGCTCTTTGGAAAGTGTGCAAATATTTAATGTTCTTGGACAACAAGTAGTTTCACAAAGACTTTCTAATACAAATGAGATCGTTGAAATATCTTCTTTTGATACTGGTATTTATATTGTTAAAGTTAGTATTGAAGGTCAAACAAAAACTTTCAAAATTATCAAGAAATAAGAAATTATTTTTATATTAAAAAGGGTGATATTTTAATAAATATCACCCTTTTTTTATTGCTTATTAGCCAGCTGCCCACAAGCAGCATCTATATCTTTACCTCTACTTCTTCTAACGGTTACAGGTATTCTATTTTTTTCTAATGCTGCAATATAAGCGTTGGTCACTTGTCCTGAAGCTTGCTTAAATTGAGGATCGTCAATAGAGTTATATTCTATTAAATTAACTTTACAAGGCACATATTTACAATAAGCAACTAAAGCACTAATATCTTCTCTTCCATCGTTAATACCTTCCCAAATCACATATTCGTACGTAATTCTTCTATTTGTTTTTTCGTACCAATATTGCAAAGCATCTTTTAAGTCTACTAAAGTAAATTTATTGGCAAAAGGCATTATTTGTTCTCTCTTTTCCTGAATGGCTGAATGCAAAGAAACAGCCAAATTAAACTTCACCTCATCATCTGCCAGTTTCCGAATCATCTTTGGCACACCAGAAGTTGAAACAGTAATTCGTTTTGGAGACATTGCTAGTCCTTCTTCCGAAGTGATTTTATCGATAGACTTTAATACATTATTATAGTTCATCAAAGGCTCTCCCATTCCCATAAATACAATATTAGAAAGAGGTTTTGCATGATATAATCTACTTTCTTGATCTATCGCTTTTACTTGATCGTAAATTTCATCGGGATTAAGATTTCGCATGTTTTTTAATCGAGCAGTAGCACAAAATTTACAGTCCAAGCTACAACCCACTTGAGTAGATACACAGGCGGTGGTTCTTTTTGATGTTGGAATTAAAACCGATTCAACTATTAATCCATCAAAAAGTTTTACTGCATTTTTAATAGTTCCATCTTCACTTTTCTGAATGCTATCTACTTCAATATGGTTAATTACAAAATGCTCGTTCAATAAATCACGAGTCGTTTTTGAAATATTGGTCATATCATCAAAATGATGTGCTCCTTTTTGCCAAAGCCATTCATAAACTTGATTTCCTCGAAATGCCTTATCTCCAATCTCTTGAAAAAAATCTCTCAATTCTTCTCTAGATAACGCCCTTATGTCTTTTTTTTTATCGCTCATTAGTTTGCAAAAATATCATTTAAAAAGAGAAAAAATAACAAAGCCTCTTTTAAAAATTAAAAGAGGCTTTAAAATTCGTAATATTTTATTACCTACTAATTATTATTTTTTTTGTAACATCTGTATTACTATCAGGATCTAATAAATAGAGGAAGTAAACACCTTCATTTAGACGCTCAACATTTATTTCGTTAAATGTAGTATGCATTGATCCATCAAAAATTATTTGACCCAAAATATCATAAAACGTATATTCTAAATTTGGATATTTACCATTATTTACGGTAATAATATTTCTTGCAGGGTTTGGAAAAATATCTAAGTTTCCTATATCGTTAAAATCTGGATTACCTAATATATTTTGTATAGTTTCGGTTGTGCCTTGACCCGTATTTGATGGATCCAGCCAATCTTTTAGTCTAGTTTCTGGAGAAGAGCCTCTATTCCAAGAAATTCCAAACCTTCCATAAATATCATAATCATTATTATTATCTGTACCATTACATAATGCTTGTCCAGCATATAACTGACCTATAATTCGCCCATCTTGATTAAATAAAGGAGAACCTGATGACCCGCTTTCAGTAATTCCTAATTCCCAACCATCACCAGAACCTACAGAAACTCCACCAATTAACCAAACTTCAGTTCCGTTGGCATTTTCATGGACAGCGCCAGAATCATCTCTACAAATTTTCATAATATCACCATTTGGGTGATGAATTCCGACTTCAAAAGTTGGTAAATCATCAGTATTATCCCAACCAGCAAATGCTACATCCCAGGAGTTGGGTATGTTATTTACTAACTCGACCAAAGCAAAATCACTTAATGAATTATTTGCTTTCAGTTCAGCTCCACTCATTGTAAAATTATTTTGAATATCTAAGCTTTCCTCCTCATCCCCACAAATTGGACTTGGACTCATCCAATTAAAACGAACCGACCAAAATGCTGGATCACTATTTTCTAAACAATGATTTGCAGTTAATAAATAAGGTGTTTTATCATTTTGTGTATTATTAATTAAAGATGTTGAACACAAATATCCATTCCCCAATGTTAATAGTGCAACTGTTTTTTTAACTATATCTTTTTTCGATTCAAAATCATTTCCAACCGGACAATTAACATCATAATTACAGTCACTTGAATCATTCAATCCCCTTTCATTAATCATCTGGTGCACCCTATCCATTCGATAGCCATGAATCACACTTCCTACTTTTAAACGAGTACCTCCAATAAAATTTTCAGGTTCATAGTATTCAATCCAAATAATATCTCCTTTTGTAAACCAAGAGCCTAATATATTATTTTCTCTATTTTGATCTTTAGTATAAGTTTTTGAAACATCTGTACCATCCTCATTATAAAGATGTAACATAGTTCCCTCGGGAAGGTAAAAATCATTAAAATTAACACTAAGGTTAATTGCATTCTCAGATTTAATAGCAACTTGCCAAATTCTACCTCTATTATTTGGTAATATTATCCATTCACCTTCTGTTTCCATATTTAGATTCAAAGGTCTTGAAACCCCATATCTCCAGGGTAAACTTTTATTTAAGTCATTCAAACTATCTTCAGCAACAATAGCTTCTATATCTAATGGAGGTAATTCAATTGGCGTAATACTACTTCTTATATTTAACAACCAACTAATAGGCGTTTTCTCAATTTCGTTTTGTGAAAATGACAAAAAATATCCTAAAAAAAATAATACGAAAAGTAAAGTTCTTTTCATGAACAATAAGTTAGTTAACAAATAGTTTACTAATTTAAATTAATATTTTGATTTACAGAAATATATACAGAATAAATTCCGGTTTTAAAAGTCAAATAATTTATAAAATAACTTACCTTTTTTTTGAATTATTAATTCTTTTTGATTTAATTTATACCTTATGACTATACAAGAACTTCATCAACAATTTTTAAAATCCTCTGGTATCTGTACAGACACTCGAGAAATTTCTGAAAACTGTTTGTTTTTTGCACTGAAAGGTGACAATTTCAACGGAAATAAATTTGCACAAGCTGCATTAGAAAAAGGAGCTCATAAAGCTGTAATTGATGAAGATAAATTTCAAACTAAAGATACTATTTTAGTAAGTAATGTTCTTGAAACCCTTCAACAACTAGCATCATATCACCGAGATCACCTTTTCATCCCAATTATTGCATTAACCGGAAGTAATGGTAAAACTACTACCAAAGAGCTTATAAATTCGGTGCTTTCAAAAAAGATGAACACTATTTCAACTGTCGGAAATTTAAACAATCATATTGGTGTTCCGCTAACTCTACTTTCTATGAATTCTGAAACTGAAATGGGAATTGTAGAAATGGGTGCAAATCATTCCAAGGAAATTGAGCTTCTTTGCAATATTGCAAAACCTGATTATGGTTATATCACTAACTTCGGTAAAGCACATTTAGAAGGCTTCGGAAGCCTAGAAGGCGTTGTAAAAGCAAAAACTGAATTATATCAATATTTAAAAGAAAACAACAAAACTGTATTCGTAAACGCTAATGACGACAAGCAATTACATAATTCGGAAGGGATTAACAAAATCACTTTTGGGAATGGGAATCAAGATTGTTTTGTGAAATTAATTGATGCTTATAATCAAGTTATTCTTTCTTATAAAAACCAAGAAATAAAAAGTAATTTAATTGGGCTTTACAATTTTAATAATATTGCTGCAGCTATTTGCATAGGCGAATATTTTGAAGTTTCTGAAGCTAATATAAAGAATGCAATTGAAGATTATGTACCTACAAACAATCGTTCTCAACTTATTAAAAAAGAAAGCAATCAAATTATACTAGATGCTTATAATGCCAACCCAAGCAGTATGATGGCTGCTTTAGAAAATTTTAATCAAACAGAAGGAGAAATAAAAATATTGTTTCTAGGAGATATGTTTGAACTTGGATCTGAAGCTGAAAGTGAGCATCAAAACATCGTAGATTTTATTGAAATTAATAATTTTCAACAAACCTTCCTTATTGGAGAAAACTTTTTCAAAACTAAAACTCATTCAGAAAAAATTCAAAAATTTAAAACATTTGAAGCGCTTCAAAATGAGTTAAAAACAAACATTCCAACCAATAGTCAAATTCTTATTAAAGCATCAAGAGGAATGGCTTTAGAACGGATTCTGGATATTATTTAAGATTTCCCTAAATATTCAGCCACTTCTTTTGGTAAAAACATACCATAATAAATTTCGTTATTTTCAAGGTATTCTAGCATTTTCCATGACCCCACATTGGAATCATAAACCGCAATTATTATTTTTTCTCCACTAAAAAGTATCGCATCTCCATCTCTAACAACCTCCATATCTTTAAACTGATTTTTAAAGGTTTCGGTTAGAAAATTAATGTAAAGTTCTTTTTCTTCTAATGTTTGATCTTTATCTTCTTTAAAATGAAATGCAAAATGATTGTCGTAGTTTATTTTACTATAAATTACATCGTTAAAACTAAATGAACCATTTTCTTTAATTACTTTCATTTTATCGAATGTGGTGTAATATATAGTGTTATCAAATGCCTGTTTTAACTTCAACTCAATATCTTTTTTAGTAAACAATTCAAACAATGGGGCGTAAGTATAACTTGTAATTTTATCCCAATCTTTTTCTGAAGCTTGAACCTCTGAAAGATAATTCTCAAAAGTAATATTGATTTCTTCTAACTGAGTTTTAGTTAAAGCTAGCTCTTTAACTTGAGCGTTAGCTAAAAAGCTAAATGTAAATAGGAAAAGTGCAAAAAATTGTTTCATCTGTCTCTAATAATTAAAACACAAATATGAAACAATTGAGGAAGTTTAAAAATAGGGCAATTGACTTATTCTTACAAAATAAAAAATCCCGTTATATTTCTATAACGAGATTAAATCTATGTGGGCGCAGAGGGATTCGAACCCCCGACCCCCTCGGTGTAAACGAGGTGCTCTGAACCAACTGAGCTATGCGCCCTTATCAGGGTTTTGCTTGAAAGCATATTGCTTTCTTTGTTAGCGGTGGCAAATATAAGGCAGTTTTTATATACTACAAACATTTATTTCAAAAATATTATAAAACTTCTGCTACCACAAATGTACTTCCGCCAACATAAATGATATCTTCTTTGTTAGAATTTTTTAAAGCTTCGTTATATGCTTCATTTACTGAATTATAACTTGCTCCCAACAATCCAAACTGCTTTGCTTTTTTGCTTAGTACTGAAACATCCAATCCTCGAATTACATCTGGTTTGCAAAAATAATAGATTGCTTCTTTAGGAAATAACGGTAAAACCGTCTCTAAATTCTTATCATCTACTACTCCCAAAACAATATGAAGCTTTTTAAATTCCTCTTTTTGTAATTGTTCCATCACCAAAACAAGTCCTTCTTTATTATGTGCTGTATCACAAATTACTTTGGGTTGCTCACTTAAAACCTGCCACCTTCCTTGCAGTCCTGTGTTTGAAACTACATTTAATAAGCCATTTTTTATATTTTCTTCGGAAATGTTCCAGCCTTTTTTCTGAAGAATTGAAAGTGTTGCAACTGTCGTTTTACTATTTATTTTCTGATAGTTTCCTTTTAAATCGGAAGGGTAATTAGAAACATTTTTCTCTTCTACAAATGTAATATCTGTAATAACTTCGGAAGCCTTTTGCTGAAACACCTTTTTTGTTTCTGAAGTAGTTTCACCAATCAACACAGGAATATTCGTTTTGATGATTCCTGCTTTTTCTGAAGCGATTTCTTTCATTGTTTCTCCTAAAAATCGAGTATGATCTAAACCAATGTTTGTAATCACGGAAACTTCTGGAGTTATCACATTGGTACTGTCTAGTCTTCCTCCCAATCCTACTTCAATAATTGCAATATCTATTTTTTCTTTTCTGAAATAATCAAACGCTAAACCCACCGTCATCTCAAAAAAAGACAATTGATTTTCTTCAAAAAAAGACCGATGTTCAGCTATAAAATCTACTACAAATTCTTCCGAAATCATTTCGCCGTTTATCTTAATCCGTTCCCGAAAATCTTTTAAATGTGGTGAAGTATATAAACCAACTTTATAACCTGCTTCTTGCAAAACCGAAGCCAACATATGGCTCGTAGAACCTTTTCCGTTGGTTCCTGCCACGTGAACAGATTTAAACGAATCTTGAGGCTCATTTAAATGTTCAGTGAGTTTTAAGGTATTGGACAAATCTACTTTGTATGCCGCAGCACCTATTCTTTGGTACATTGGCAACTGTGTAAATAACCAATCTATGGTTTCAGGATAATTCAATCGTTTTATTTTACAAGTAATTTTTTTGTTGTTTTTTGTCCTTCAGAAGTTATCTGAACATAATAATTTCCAGCTGAAATCCCTTCCAA
>JASFZG010000192.1:0-7349 GCA_046055745.1 Flavobacteriaceae bacterium
TGTTCTTTAATGCTCATGATGGCTTTTCCGCCGTGAGATTCAATTTCATTAAAAATAATTTCGCTATCGGTTACCACATATACTTCATCAAACAATTTAGTGGCTTTGGTAGATTCGTAAGTACGAACAATCACCGATTTACCTCCTAAATCTTGCATTAGTTTCCCTGGAAATCTCGTGGCAGCGTAACGTGCCGGAATCATTGCTATTATTTTCATATTCATTCCCTGCGAAGGCAGGAATCTTTTTATTAATCTCCAAAAATAAGGAAGATTCTACAATTAATGTCGTTCTTCAAAAAAATCATCTTTAAAACCAATTAAATACAATTTTTCTTTCGCTCTAGTAATTGCCGTGTATAACCATCTAAGGTAATCTTTATCTACTCCATTGGGCAAATAAGGCTGCTCTACAAAAACCGTGTTCCACTGCCCTCCTTGTGATTTATGACAAGTAATCGCATAGGAAAACTTAACCTGAAGTGAATTAAAATACACATTCTTCTTTACGGAAAGGAACTTTTTATATTTAGAAGTTTCGTGCTCATAATCCTTCATAACTTCTTGATATAACTTATTAGATTCTTCATAGGTCAAGGAAGGGGTTTCTGAAGAAAGTGTATCTAAAAGCAGTACCGTTTCAAAAGGTTTCATATTTGGATAATCGATCATTCGAATGTTTACCGTCGCAAATCGAAAGCCGTATAATTCCTTTATACTGAAGATTTCTAACACTTCAATAATATCTCCATTGGCTATAAAACCAGCATCACTGTTGGTTTCTACCCAAAAATAATTGTTTTTTACCACCATTAAATAATCACCAGCAGCAAGTTCACTTTCTTGGTACAGAATTCTAGTCCTTATGTTCTGATTGTATAAATTGGCTCTTTTATTGGAACGAACTATAAAAACGGTTTCTTCATTTCCGAGATTTGAATAACAATCATCTAAGGCATCCATTAATTCTTGTCCGTCAACTGGGCGAATGACTTCTGGAAAGTTTTCTTCTGTCAATTTAAAGTTTTCATAAAAACCTTCATCTAACTTATTTCTAATTTTAGTGGCGTTAAAAAGGATTCCACTGTCTTCTTGTTGCCGAACTACTTCATTTAATTCAATTGAAATTACATCCTTATTATAATAATTTTCGAGTAGTTGTTTGTCTAAAGCAGGGCTCACTGTTAATTTCACAGGAGGTAATTGCGCGGTGTCTCCTATTAATAAAAGTTTACAATTATGACCACTATATACATATTGCATTAAATCGTCAAGTAACGATCCATTTTCAAAAAGTTTAGCTTCAGAATTTACATCAGGAATCATGGAGGCTTCATCCACGATAAAAATAGTGTTTCGATGCTTATTTTTCTGAAGTGTAAAAGATACTCCTCCGCCTTTTTGTGACTTTGGATAGTAAATTTTCTTATGTATGGTAAAAGCGATTTTATTAGAATAATTACTAATAACCTTCGCAGCTCTACCCGTAGGTGCCAGTAAAACAACAGATTGCTTAGCTTTACTAATGTTTTTCACAATAGTTCCTACAATGGTGGTTTTTCCGGTACCAGCATATCCTTTCAATAAAAATATTTCATTTGTATTTTTATTTAAAACAAAATCTGCAAGCAATCTAAGCGCCCTATCTTGTTTATTTGTAGGCTTATGCGGAAATTCTAATACTAAATCTAGGTAAAATTTGGGTGTTTCCATTAACTTCTAATGATTCGAGGGTTTAAAGATAGTTATGTTTTTTTCAGAAATTACTTTAACGATTAAAAAAAAATTGTAGATTTGCGTTTAAGCATATAATTAGTAAAAACAATCCTCATTTTTATATTATGATTTTAAATATTATTCTTGGCACTTTAATTTGTATTGGATTAGCAGTATTAATGGAAAAATTTGTTCCTTTAAAATTGAACCCTGTTATTTCAATTTTACTTTGGTTGGTAATTGGATTTTTAGGATATAGCCTTTACAATTCAATCAATGGACCTGTTGAATTTAACAAAGTTAAAATAGCACGTTATAAAAAAGTAATTGAAAATTTAAAAGATATTAGAACTGCTGAGTTAGCTCATCAAGAAATTACTGGTAATTTTTCAGGTAGCTTTGATAGTTTAGTACAATTTATCGATACTGCTAAATTTGCTATTATCGAAAGAAGAGATACAAGTTATGCTGATGTTGAAAAAAACAAAGCTTATGGAGTTGATGGCTATTATTTAGAAGCAATCATCATCGATACATTAGGATTTGCATCTGTAAAAGATTCATTATTTGGTAATTCAGATCGTTATAAAACAATGATGAATATCCCTTTAGAAATTGCTGAAGGTGCAAAATTTGAACTTAAAGCTGGAAAATTTATTAAAGGTGATGTTTCGTATTCAGTTTTTGAAGCAAGTGTAGCAAAAAGTGTAATTTTGAGTGATCAAAATAAAGATTTACTAAAACAAGAAGAGCAATTAGTATCTGTGGATGGTATTAATGGATCCTCTATTAAAGTTGGAGCAATGGACGATATTGATACAAGTGGAAATTGGCCTAAAAATTATGACGCTCCAAAACAGTAATATTGATTTAAAAAATAATAAGAAACTGTCCGTTCAAGTAACATTGTCCGGACTTTCTTTTTTAGTAACAAATCTAATTACGAAGGAACTTGTCTATTTTTCTGAAAAGATTTTGCCACAAACCACTACTCCCGAAGAGTTACTAATAATATTACAAAACTCGTTTTCTGAAACTTTAGAGCTTCAAGGACTCTTTAACGAAGTTGTTATTATATACGCTACAGAGCTTTATAGTATTGTCCCTACATCATTATTTGAAGAAAGTAAAGCAAGTGAATACTTGAAATTCAATTCAAAAATACTTGCAAATGACTTTATTGCTTTCGATCAACTTGAAAACAATGACATTACCATAGTTTATATACCATTTGTTAATATCAATAACTATTTATTCGATCGTTTTGGTCATTTTAATTATTACCATTCCAACACATTATTACTTAAATATTTATTGAAAAAAGACAAACACTATTCATTACCAAAGGTTTACATTAATGTTTATGTAAATTCATTCGATATTATTGTAATTAATAATGGTAAATTATCTCTTTGCAATAGCTATACTTATAAAACTCCAGAAGATTTTATTTACTATATTTTATTCTGTTTAGAACAGTTAAAATTAAACCCAGATACCATTGACCTTGTTTTATCTGGTCTAATTGAAAAGAATAACGACAATTATAACATTCTTTTTAATTACGTTAGAAACGTTTCTTTTTCCACTTATAAAAAGGAACTTATTTTAAATACTTCTGAAAGCAAATCAGTTCACAGAAATTTAATTTTAAAGCTAGTAGATTAATGAGAATTATTTCAGGAAAATACAAAGGAAAAAGATTAATGGCACCTAAAAAGTTGCCTGTAAGACCTACTACCGATTTCGCCAAAGAAGCGTTATTTAACATACTTAATAACAAAGTTGAATTTGATGATGTTTCCCTTTTAGATCTATTTTCAGGAACAGGAAATATTAGTTTTGAGTTTGCTTCTAGAGGTACAGAAGAAATCACTTCGGTAGATGCTCATTTTGGCTGTGTGAAGTATATCAATTTAATTTCAGAAGAATTAGACTTCTCCATTAAAACCGTAAAGTCTGATGTTTTTAAATATCTAAATACAACTCCATTTTCATTCGATGTGATCTTTGCAGATCCTCCTTATAATTTAAAACAAGAAGAATTTGAATCCATCGTAAATAAAACTTTTGGTAGAAATCTATTAAAAGAAGATGGTTTTCTAATTATTGAACATTCTAAACACACCGATCTATCTAAAGTAAAACAGTTTGTTGACGCTAGAAGATATGGTGGTTCTGTTTTTAGTTTTTTTGAGTGATCTATTTTCTTGAAGAGATTCCTTCCTACGAAGGAATTAAAAAAGCAGACCTATAAGCCGGATCCTGTATCAACCTAAGTTAATTCTCATCATTTATCTAAAAATACTGTTGCCAGTATCTTTTATCTGTCTACCCTCTTACATCGGGCGGGAACCCTCAAAAGCAAGTTTACATGACATTGCACCGCATAGAGTTTACCTGGTTTCACTACAGCATTACCTGTACATTCTTTCTGCTGCACTTGTCCTAATACGCCTAAACGTACCGACGGCTGTTAGCCGCTATGCTTACCTATGGTGTCCGGACTTTCCTCCTCGAAATAAATTCGAGACGATGAGACGGTCTGCTAACACAAAAGTAATAGAAAATATATCAATATATCGAACTTATCATTGTTAATAAAAAACACAAAATTACAAGGTCAATTTCTCAATAAAAAGCAGACTATTTCTATATTTGTTTTAAGTCAAATCTATGGAACCTTTTATAGTATCAGCTCGAAAATACAGACCCACAAAATTTAAAGATGTTGTTGGGCAACAAGCTATTACCAATACTTTAGAGGCTGCCATTGAAAATGATCATTTGGCACAAGCATTATTGTTTACAGGACCTCGTGGTGTTGGAAAAACCACTTGTGCACGTATCCTGGCTAAAAAAATAAATCAAGATGGCACTGAACAAACCGATGAAGATTTTGCTTTTAATATATTTGAATTAGATGCTGCTTCTAACAATTCGGTAGATGATATTCGTAATTTGATAGATCAAGTTCGAATTCCGCCACAAGTTGGAAAATACAAGGTTTATATTATTGATGAAGTACATATGTTGTCTTCAGCAGCTTTTAATGCTTTCTTGAAAACATTAGAAGAACCGCCAAGTCACGCTATTTTTATATTAGCAACTACCGAAAAACATAAAATAATACCAACGATACTTTCTCGTTGCCAGATTTTTGATTTTAAACGAATTTCGGTTACCGATGCAAAAAATCATTTAGCTGAAGTTGCCAAATCTGAAGGGATTGAAGCTGACGATGATGCTTTACACATTATCGCACAAAAAGCGGATGGTGCTCTACGTGATGCACTTTCTATCTTTGATCGCGTGGTAAGTTTTTCAGGGAAAAAATTAACTCGTGAAGCAGTTACTGAAAATTTGAATGTATTAGATTATACTTACTTTTTTCAGATAACCGACTTGCTTTTAACTAATAATATTCCAGATTCTTTATTACTTTATAATGACATTCTTTCCAAAGGATTTGATGGTCATCATTTTATAATGGGACTTGCTTCTCATTTTAGAGATTTAATGGTTTGTAAAAACCCAAGTACTATATCTTTATTAGAAGTTGGAGATCAAGTAAAAACGATGTACTTGGAGCAGTCTAATAAAACAGATTTTTCCTTTTTATTACAAGGAATTGAAATTGCAAACAACTGCGATTTAAAGTATAAAATAAGTCGAAACCAACGACTATTAGTGGAACTTTGCTTAATGCAACTGGCATCTATTACTTTTGAAGAAAATACTTCAGAAGAAAAAAAAAAGTTTAAAATAGACTCAAAGAAAGCTTTAGAAATTAAAGTAATTCCTCCCTCCTTTTATTCTTTAAAAAA
The DNA here is from genome assembly GCA_046055745.1 of Flavobacteriaceae bacterium. Classification (GTDB taxonomy): domain Bacteria; phylum Bacteroidota; class Bacteroidia; order Flavobacteriales; family Flavobacteriaceae; genus Marifrigoribacter. Next base: position 5,543 of record JASFZG010000192.1, read on the forward strand.
TGTTCCTGAAAAATTAATTTCAAAAGAAGTTATTGCCGTTTCAGAAGAGGATTCCTCTTATTCTTCAAAAGAAAAAATTGAAAATAAAATTGTCAAGCCTATTATTCCTGAAGTTAAAATTCCTTCAATTAAAAAAAGCTCTCAAAATAAAGTTTCATCAAATGTTTCACAATTTTCAATAAAGAGTATTCAGAAGAAAAAAGAAATAATAGAAGAGTTTAATGGAGCTAAAAAGGAAGAAAAAGAAAATCCAAAAAACTCTTTTACGGAAGAGGAAATACTAGAAGCTTGGAAGGAGTACACACAAAAAGTAGATACAGAAGGAAAATACAATTTACTTTCTCATTTAACAATGGGAACTCCTGTTATTAATGGAACAAACATACATTTAGAATTTCCAAATAACACTATAAAATTAGAAGTTGAAAGAGCTCAACACGATTTATTGATGTTTATTAAAGAGAAATTACAGAATTTTGATATTTCATTAACGATCACAGTAAATGAAAAAGAAGTGAAAAAATACGCGTACACACCTATAGAAAAATACAATAAGCTGAAAGAGAAAAACCCACTTATTGAAACACTTAGAAAAGAATTTGGCTTAGATATAAATTAAGAAATAACATTTCTTCAGAAATAAATTATATGTTAGGATTAAAATTACCAACCGACCCAAGATGGGTAAATATCGTAGAAAAAAACATTGAAGAAATTCTAACTGATCACGCTTTCTGCGAAATTAAAGCTTCTTCTACAGCTATCTCTTTAATGGTTTCATTTCCTGAATATACAGAATTGGTAAAGGAAATGCCAAAACTAGCCAAAGAAGAAATGTGTCATTTTGAATTGGTACACGATATCATCACTAATAGAGGCTGGGTTTTAGGTAGAGATCGTAAAGATCATTATGTAATTAAATTACTTACATTTTTCCCCAAAGGTGGAAGTAGAACTACCCAATTAGTCCATCGCCTTTTATACGCTGCATTAATTGAGGCTAGAAGTTGTGAACGCTTTAAAGTACTAGCAGACAATTTAAAAGATCAAGAATTATCTGAATTTTTCAGAAGCCTAATGGCTAGTGAAGCAGGACATTATATGTTATTCTTAAATTTTGCAAGGAAATATGGTGACCGTGAAGAAGTTGATAAAAAATGGCAAGAGCTGTTAGTTTTTGAAGCTGAAATAATGAAAGACTTAGGAACTAGTGAAACTGTCCATGGCTAATTTGTAACAAAACAGAATCTACAACGTCCAATAAGTATGGAAGAAAAAAAATGTAATAAAACAAATTACACTAGCTACGGAATGATATACGGAGCTGGAATAGGAATGATATTTGGAGCTGCCTTCGGAAATGTAGCCTATGGTTTACCCATTGGTGTTGGAATTGGACTGTTATTGGGAAAAATAATGGACAATAAAAGTAGTAAGAATAGTCCTCAATAATTATTTATTACAGAATATACCTTCATTAAACCACTTCTTCATATTCTTTTTGAAGATTTTAAACAAAAACTTGTACCATATAATTACTTTTTTTTTAAGTAAAACACAATTTATCGTCTTTACAAGGAATTCTAATAAGTTATCGTAAAATACAACTCCATCATTGCGGGCAAAACGTGCAATCTCATAAATAGCAGTCTTTTCGAGCGGCGTAGGAACGTGACAACTCATGAAGCTATAATTTAAAAACTGATATGACTTTAAAGAAGTTTCAAAAGATTAATAACCCATAAAATTTATAATTTAAGACTTAAATTTTCCAGGTTTTACCACCACATCATCTGGGTTTATAGCA
>JASFZG010000193.1:0-10669 GCA_046055745.1 Flavobacteriaceae bacterium
GCAACTCTATCAATATTTGGAGTTCTATATCCTACAAGTCCCATTGTATAGGCGCTAATGTTTGATTGCCCAATATCATCTCCCCAAATTACAAGGATGTTTGGTTTTTTCTGTGCAAACAATGAACCCATCATTAGTATTGCAAAAAGAAATAGTGTTTTTTTCATAATAATTTAATTATTAGTTTAGCTATAAAGATATAATAAAATGTCCAATTTGATAAAATTGAGCAGCTATAATTACAGTGGTAGATCTCTTAATTTTTTTTGTAGTATTTATTAATGATTGCATCTTGAGGTTTTCTAAGAGAGTTCTCATTATTTTACATAAAAATAATCGATTAATCTAATCGTTGCGCTTCATCAGTTTTCTTTGTTCTAGAGTTATTTCTAAGCTTATAGTTTCCAAACTTGTATTTAAACCCTATTCTGAATAATCTAGATTCCGCTTGTGCAAAATAATTGTTATCTTGATTGTAATACTTTGATGTTACAGGAATATTATTGGTGTCAAAAACATCATCTACTCCAATGGTAATGCTCGCTCTATTTTTCCAAATTGATTTTCTAAAAGAAATTGAAGTGGTAAACTGGTTTTTCATATCTAATGATCCAACAATCGAATTAGAAATATAAGTTGCTGAAAGATCACTTGTTAGGGTGCCGTTCTTAGACAAGGTAAAACCACTATATATCTTGCCATAGAAACCAAAAGTGTCATTTTTATAAGTTTCTTGCTGACTTGCCAATGCGTAAAACTCATTTTCTATATAATAAGTAGAAGTATAAATTGATAAATACCACCAAGAAAATATGGCCGAATAATAACTAATATCGAAACTAAAATTAATATCGCTTATAATATTAGCATCAATATTTTGCGTAACACTATTTTCATTATCTTGAAATGTAAGTAATGCCAAAGGGTCTTTTTTGTAAATATAATACGCTTCGAAAGACCATTTATTTTTTAAATAATAGCTAAGCGTATATTTATCTTTAATGGTAGGTCCTAAATTAGGGTTTCCATTATTTACAATATTATCTGTTATAAAATAAGAAAATGGATTCAAACTTTGGTAACGAGGGCGTTGTATGGTTCTTCTATAACTTGCTCCAAAAACATGGTCATCATCTTTTGAATACAAAGCAGAGACTGAAGGAAATAAATCAAAATAATTCTGATTATTAATAATCCCCAGTGATTTAGAGTCGCCAATAACATCGGTATATTCACCACGTAATCCTGCATTGATATTCCATTTCCCAAATTTCTTAGCGTAATTTATATAGCCTGCATAAATAGATTCGGTATAATCAAATAAGTCTGAATGTGCCTCAATAAATTCCGATATATTGTTTTCTATATTATAAAAATCCAATCCACTTTCGGTATTGATGTATGAATATTTTATTCCTGTTTCAAAATCGCCTTCACTAATAGTTTTGTTAAAATCGGTTTGTCCTGTAAAAATATTACTGTCTTGATTGGCGTCGGTAAAAAAGTTGACATTATTTGTCAATTCACCTGTTGGTAATTTATAATCTGTATTTAATTCTTGTGTTTGTGCATTGTCATATATGATATAATTTACCGCTGTGACCAATTTTGTTCCATCCTCATCTAAATCAACTTTATGTTCTAAATTAAAGGAAAGGTTGGTTGCATCATTCTCTAAATAACTCGCCGTTTTAAAAACAGAATCCAATTGTCGTTGCCCATCCATTATCTCACCATTTACTTTATTGTCAAAAGTTTTATTAGGCGAAACCATAATAGTTGAAGAAAAACTCAAACTATTCTTTTCGTTTAAAGTGAAATCTAAAATCACATTTCCTTGATGCGTTTTTGAGCGAGTTATTTTTTCAAATTTAGATTCCCAAATAGATTTGGTAGAAATATTATCTGGATTAAAAAACCGAATGTAATTATCGTCTTCTTTATAATCTTTTCTTGGACTAAAACTATAACTCGCATAAGCATTTAACCAATCATTTTTATAAAAATGAGAAGTTGAAAAACGATATTTCGAAAAAACTGCTTGCTCATAAGTAGCATTTACAGATCCTTTATAACCAATTGAAACCGCTTTTGAGGTAATAATATTTAAAACTGAAGTAGCTTCTGCTCCATATTTTGCTGAAGGACTGTCTATTACTTCAATCGATTTAATATTGGAAGCATCCATACTTTTTAAAAGCGAGGCTAGTTCTGAAGAAGTTAAATAAACACGTTTATCATTTAAGTAAATAATTGGACTGGATCTTTTTACCTGAATATTGTCACCAATAACTAAAACCCCTGGAGTTTTTGTTAATAAATTAAAAGTATCTCCTGTTGAAAGTGAAGTTTCTTCCACATTAAAAATTAATTTTCCAGGTTCTCTTTTTATGGAAGGAGCCTTTGCAGTAATTACTGTTTCATCTAATTCCTCAACGTTTTCAGTTAAAGTAATTTTTATATTTTCAGAAATGGAAGCATTGATTATTTTTGAAACTGTTGTAAATCCAACCATCGAAAACTCAACATAATAGTCTTGTTCGTTAAGATTTGTTAGAATAAAATTTCCTGAATCACCTGTTACAGCACCGCTCGAAGCTTGTGCTCCTTCTTTTTCATAAAGTAATATATTTACAAATGAAATAGGCTGATTATTAGAGTCAATAATTTTGCCCTCAATAGTAGCGTCTTGTGAAAACAATGCTAGGGGATTTAAAAATAAAAGCAACAAAAATATTTTCCTCATATAAAATGTAGATATTGAATTAACATCTTCAATATTGGGATTACACCAGTCATATAGGTCTTTTATAGGGGGAGATGAAAAATTAATTTCATATAAAAACACTATAAATGCAAAGATGAAAAAAATATTGTTTTTTATCGTAATTATCTGCGTTTATTCGATGAAAGGCTATTCCTTGTAAGAAAAACCGATGAACTGTTTTTAAAAAGTGATTTAATTTTAGTCTTATTCATTGACTCCTTTTATTCTATATTTGCAAATTGAACCTTGTGAAGGATTTTTATGAAGAATATACGTAATTTTTGCATCATTGCCCATATTGACCACGGTAAAAGTACCTTGGCAGATCGTCTTTTAGATGCTACTGGATCGGTAACTGCTCGCGAACAGCAAAACCAATTATTAGATAGTATGGATTTGGAGCGAGAACGTGGGATCACGATTAAAAGTCACGCCATCCAAATGGATTACGAATACAAAGGTCAACAATATGTTTTAAACTTAATTGATACTCCGGGTCACGTAGATTTTTCTTACGAAGTTTCTCGTTCTATCGCTGCTTGTGAAGGTGCCTTACTAATTGTTGATGCGGCTCAAAGCATTCAAGCACAAACAATTTCTAACCTTTATTTGGCTTTAGAAAACGACTTAGAAATTATTCCTGTCTTAAATAAAATTGATCTTCCTTCTGCAAATCCTGAAGTGGTTTCAGACGATATTGTTGGACTGTTAGGCTGTGAATTAGAAGAAATTATTCCTGCCAGTGCAAAAACAGGTGTTGGAATTGAAGAAATATTACATGCGATTATTGATCGTATTCCAGCTCCATCTGGAAGTGTTGATGAACCTTTACAAGCTCTAATTTTCGATTCAGTTTACAATCCTTTTCGTGGAGTAGAAACTTATTTTAAAATTATTAACGGAGAAATAAGAAAAGGACAACATATTAAATTTATGGCTACTGGCAAAGATTATTTTGCAGATGAAGTAGGTGCCTTAAAATTAAAACAAGAGCCTAAAAAAAGTATGAAAGCGGGTGATGTTGGTTATTTAATTACTGGAATTAAAGAAGCTAAAGAGGTAAAGGTGGGTGATACCATCACCGATTTTAAAAACCCAACCAAAAATATTATTGATGGTTTTGAAGATGTAAAGCCAATGGTTTTTGCAGGAATTTACCCAATTGATAATGATGATTTTGAGGAACTTAGAAACTCAATGGAAAAGCTTCAATTAAATGACGCTTCCTTAGTGTTTCAACCGGAAAGTTCTGCGGCTTTAGGCTTCGGGTTTCGTTGTGGGTTCTTAGGAATGTTACACTTAGAGATTATTCAAGAACGTTTAGAACGCGAGTTTGATATGTCGGTAATTACTACCGTTCCAAATGTATCTTATCACGCTTATACCAATAAACATCCTGATAAAATTTTATTGGTAAATAACCCAACAGATTTACCTGAACCTTCTAGCTTAAACCGGGTAGAGGAGCCATATATTAAAGCAACTATCATTACAAAATCTGATTTTGTAGGACCTGTAATGTCGCTTTGTATTAGCAAACGTGGACAAATTACACATCAAACTTATTTAACTCCAGAGCGGGTAGAATTATCGTTTGATATGCCTTTAGCTGAAATAGTTTTTGATTTTTACGATCGTTTAAAAACAGTTTCAAAAGGATATGCTTCTTTTGATTATCACCCAATTGGAATGCGAGTTTCAAAATTGGTAAAAGTAGATGTATTATTAAACGGAAGCATAGTCGATGCTCTTTCTGCATTATTACACCAAGAAAACGCCTATGATATTGGGAAAAAAATGTGTGAAAAATTACGTCAATTAATCCCAAGACAACAATTTGATATTCCAATACAAGCCGCTATTGGCGCAAAAATAATCTCTAGAGAAACTGTAAAGGCATTGCGTAAAGATGTAACAGCAAAATGTTACGGTGGAGATATTTCTCGGAAGCGTAAACTACTAGAAAAACAGAAAAAAGGTAAAAAACGAATGCGTCAAGTTGGGAATGTAGAAATTCCTCAAGAAGCATTTATGGCTGTTTTAAAATTGAATGATTGAAAAAGTGTCGGGGTAACTTAGAATCACCCCAACACTAAATCTAAAGTAAAAAAGGCACTTAAATCACCTTCTCCTCCCGTAAGAAAGTTTCCAAATTACTAGCGCTTACAAAGCAACTACTTACTTTTGAAACCTCATTACATTGTCTAGAATCCAACTTAGCAGAACGGCAATCAAAATGCGATAAATCCACTTTCTTAAAGTTTGGGTTGATGGTTAGACATTTATCTAATAACTCTTTTAAGGTTTTTTCTATACCGGGTTCTACATTATTTTTTAGTAAAAATCCTCTTAGAAAATTTTCGGTTGCACGTTGTGCTTTTTTACACACCATTACCGAAACTACGTCTTCTTCTGGACGGCATAATTCTTCGTTTGCCTCTCCTATTTTTTTTACAGCTTCTTTTAATAAAGCCTCTGCTCTATCTTTCATATTAATTCCCCGTGAAAACAGGGATCTCATTAAGTTAAACCTCTATTTTTTATATAAGCTTTGGCAAAGTTTTGAACTTTGCCAAAGCTTAGTGTTCATTTACATATTTCTAAACAACTCCAATCGTTCCCAATTAGTTTCTACTTCCTCTTGAGCTTGTTTAAGTAATTTTGCTCCTAATTCAGCATCTTGTTTTACCACTCTTGTGAAACGAGTTTCATTGTACATAAAGTCTTCTAATGGTGCACTTGGTGCTTTAGAATCTAATCTAAATTTCTTTCCTTTTGGTTTGGAAGGATCAAATCTAAACAATGGCCAATAACCAGTTTCTACTGCTTTTTCTTGTTGTGAAACCGCATATTTCAAATCATATCCATGATCACCACAATGTGAATACGCAATAATTATAGAAGGTCCAGGATAAGCAGCTGCTTCTTCAATAGCTTTTAAAGACTGAATGTCTTTAGCTCCCATTGCAATTTGTGCTACATATACATTTCCATAAGAAACCGCTTGTAAAGCCAAACTTTTCTTACTAGTTCGTTTTCCTGAAACAGAGAATTTAGCCGAGGCTCCTAATGGAGTTGCTTTAGAAGTTTGACCTCCAGTGTTGGAGTAAATCTCGGTATCCATTACCAAAATATTGATATTCTCTCCTGTTGAAAGCACGTGATCTACACCACCAAATCCAATATCATAAGCCCAACCATCACCACCAAGAATCCAAACATCTTTCTTACGTAAGTACTCAGTTAACTGAATTAATTTTAAAGCATCTGCATCGTTATCAAGCATTGAAAGTGTTTTCTTCAATTTATCGATATCGGCAAACTTTTTAGCTTTTTGGGTTTCGTTTTCTTCAAGGTTATTTACAATTGCATCTACAATTTCTGAACCTACTAATAACTCTAATGATTTTAATAAACCAAAGGCTAATTCTTGTTTTTTAGAAAGGGCTAATTTCATTCCCAATCCAAATTCTGCGTTGTCTTCAAAAAGTGAATTTGCCCAAGCTGGTCCTCTACCAAACTGATTGGTTTTATAAGGTGTTGTTGGTAAATTTCCTCCATAAATAGAAGAACATCCCGTTGCATTTGCAATTAAAATACTATCACCATATAATTGAGTTAACATTTTAATATAAGGGGTTTCACCACAACCAGAACAAGCTCCAGAGAATTCAAATAAAGGTTCTAAGAACTGAGACCCTTTTACATTCGATGTTTTAAGTTCGGTACGTTCGTAATAAGGTAACGTTTCAAAGAAATCCCAATTTGCATTTTCTTCCACATCAACATCCAATTTCTTATGCATATTAATCGCTTTGAAATTTTCAATCTCTTTGCTTTCAGCAGGACAAATCTCTACACAAAGATCACAACCTGTACAATCTTCTGGTGAAACTTGAAGCACGTATTTTTCGGTTTTTGCATCAAATGGTCTTCCTATTGGTGCTACAGATTTTAAAGTTTCTGGTGCATTAGAAAGTTCTTCAATAGTAACTACTTTTGAACGAATCGCTGCGTGAGGACAGATAACCACACACTTATTACATTGTGTACATAAATCTACATCGTCCCAAACCGGTACAAAATCGGCAATTCCTCGTTTTTCAAATTGAGTGGTTCCTGTTGGGAACGTTCCGTCAACCGGGAAAGCACTTACAGGCAATTCATCTCCTTTTCCTGCCAAGATACTTCCTAGTATTTTTTCAACAAACGGATCTGTATTCCCAGTCATCATCGGTTTCAGTTCCATATTGCTAGAAACTACTTTTGGATAGTTTACTTCTTGTAAATTTTCCAAGGATTTATCCACCGCATTAAAGTTCATTTGCACCACTTTTTCTCCTTTATGAGAATAGGATTTTACAATAGCATCTTTAATTTTCTGAATGGCTTCATCCTTCGGAAGGATCCCCGAAATAGCAAAGAAACAAGTCTGTAAAACTGTATTGGTTCGTTTACCAAGATGTGCTTCTTGAGCTACTTTTGAAGCATCAACCACATAGAATTTTAATTCTTTTTCAAGAATTTCCTCTTGCATAATTTTAGGTAAATGATCCCAAACTTCTTCATTTGAATATGGAGAATTTAATAAGAAAGTTCCTCCTTTTTTAGCTTTTGCTAAAATGTCATATTTTTCAATAAAATTGTATTGATGACAAGCAATAAAATCAGCCGTATTAATTAAATAACTGGAGTAAATTGGATCTGGACCAAAACGTAAATGCGAAATGGTTTGCGCTCCTGCTTTTTTAGAATCATATACAAAATATCCTTGTACATAATTGTCAGTGGTTTGTCCAATAATTTTAATTGAGTTTTTGTTGGCACCTACGGTACCATCAGATCCTAAACCATAGAACATACAGTTGATCGTCGATTTTTTGGTGTTGAAAACCGAATTATAATCAATACTAGTATGTGTTACATCATCAATAATTCCGACGGTGAAATGGTTTTTTGGACATTCACTTTCCAATTCATCATAAATACCTTTTACCATTGCTGGTGTAAACTCTTTGGAAGACAATCCATAACGTCCACCTACAATTTTTGGCGTTTCTCTTTCGTTTTCTGCAAATGCCGCCACGATATCTAAATACAATGGGTCACCAATACTTCCAGGTTCTTTTGTTCGGTCTAAAACAGCAATGCTTCTTACAGATTTTGGTAATTCATCTATAAAATGTTCGATAGAAAATGGTCTAAACAAACGAATAAATAAAGCTCCTACTTTCTCACCATTATTAACCATTGTATCAACGGTTTCTCTAACAGGACCTTCACCAGAACCCATAATAATAATCACGCGTTCTGCTTCAGGATGACCTATATAATAGAACAAGCTGTATTTACGACCCGTATGTTCGTAGAATTCATCCATCGTTTCTTGAACAATTCCAGGTACTTTATCATAAAAGGAATTTGATGCTTCTCTAGACTGGAAGAATACATCTGGGTTTTGAGATGTTCCTCTAATTACAGGATTATCTGGATCCAAAGATCTTTTACGATGCGCCATAATTTCAACTTCTGGCATCATTGCAATGATGGTTTCATCTGAAATTGCATCGATTTTTGAAATCTCATGCGAAGTTCTAAATCCATCAAATATATTAAGGAAGGGTACTCTACTTTTTAAAGTCGCTACTTGAGTAATTAATGCGAAATCCATCGCCTCTTGAACCGAACCTCCAAACAACATAGCAAATCCTGTTTGACGAGTTGCCATTACATCGGAATGATCACCAAAAATAGAAAGTGCGTGTGTAGCAATGGTTCTTGCAGCTACGTGAATTACGGTTGGTAATAATTCTCCCGCAATTTTATACATATTCGGAATCATTAATAATAAACCTTGCGAAGCTGTAAAGGTAGTCGTTAAAGCGCCTGCTTGTAAGGAACCGTGAACAGCACCTGCTGCACCACCTTCACTTTGCATTTCTACTATTCTAGGAATATTATCCCAAATATTCTTTTTTCCATCTGAGCTATAAACATCTACGTGTTCGCCCATTGGTGAAGCGGGAGTGATTGGATAAATTGCACAAACTTCATTGGTTTTATGCGAAATGATGGCAACCGCTTCGTTTGCATCACAAATTAATTTCTTAACTGGTTTATTCATAATATAGAGTTATAAAGAAACACCCTATATGATACGACTTATTGATTTCTCCCTAAAAGACTATTAATTATTTTGAAACCAAAAGTGTACTATTGATTAGGGTATTATAAATTTTCGATAAAATTAAATAACTCCAATGAGGCAAACTATGATGATTGTCAGTTTGAGAAAGGTTTAGTGAAATTTTTAGGAGTGACGAGATAATAAATAGTGACGGCATGACTTTAAGTCATGCCGTCACTTAAAATATTCCAAAAAAAAGCACCCTTAAAAAAGAGTGCTTTCCTATATAATATATTTTCTAAAATTTTATTCGCCGTGCATCCAAGTCTTTTTAGAAAGTAATTGTTCTTCTGTTTCTTCATGATTTTCATCGGGAATACAACAATCTACCGGACAAACTGAGGCACATTGTGGCTCATCATGGAATCCTTTACATTCCGTACACTTATCTGTTACGATAAAGTAAAACTCATCAGATACTGGTTCGTTTTCTGCATCTGCATCTACTTCTTCACCTCCTGGTAAAGTTACCATTCCACTTAAAGTTGTTTCATCAGAATACGACCATTCTTGATCTGGTTCGTAAATTGCATTGTTTGGACATTCTGCAACACAAGCATCACAGTTTATACATTCGTCTGTTATTATTATTGCCATGGTTTTATGTTTTAATTAATAATTCGCTAAACTAAATTATTTCTTTTTTTAAAGAAGTGACATCGGTCATAATTTATTCTAAAAATATAAAATAATTTTGGTTTTTTAAAAATAGGAAAAAATTTCATAAATTTAGAAAAATTATCAGAAAATATGAATACAACAATAAAAGATAAACAGCCCGAGGTTTTGCAGGCTGTTGTCATCCGATTTGTAGGAGATTCTGGTGACGGTATGCAATTAACTGGTACTCAGTTCACCGATACATCGGCAATGTTTGGAAATGATGTTGCTACTTTCCCTAATTATCCTTCAGAAATTAGAGCTCCTAAAGGGAGTTTGTATGGTGTTTCTGGCTTTCAAGTTCATATTGGAAGTGTAGAGATTAGTACTCCAGGAGATAGTGTAGACTTATTAGTCGCTATGAATCCTGCCGGACTAAAAACCAATCTTGGTTCCGTTAAACCTGGTCATACAATCATTGTAGATACCGATTCTTTTACCAAAAAGAATTTGGAAAAGGCTTTATACGAAACCAATCCATTAGAAGATGGTTCACTAGAAAACTATCGTGTTATTGAAGTGGCTATGACTTCATTAACCAAAGAAACTTTAAAAGATGTAGAAGGTCTAGAAAATAAAAGTATCACCCGAAGTAAAAACATGTTTGCTTTAGGGATGGTTTATTGGATGTACGATCGATCTATAGAACATACTATTGAGTTTTTTAATAAAAAATTTAAAACGAAACCTCAATTAATCGAAGCGAATACGAAGGTATTAAACGCTGGTTTTTTCTTTGCGGAAACGTTAGAATTAATCCCAAACACCTATACTATTTCTCCAGCAAAAATGCCAAAGGGAACGTATAGAATTGTAATGGGAAATACAGCAACTGCTTGGGGATTCCTTGCTGCTGCTGAAAAATCTGGATTGGAATTATTTTTAGGTTCTTATCCTATTACTCCAGCTACCGATATTCTTCACGAATTGGTAAAACACAAACATTTTGGTGTAAAAGCATTTCAAGCGGAAGATGAAATTGCAGGAATCACTTCTTCAATAGGAGCAGCTTTTGCTGGTGATTTAGCAATTACAACCACTTCTGGTCCTGGATT
>JASFZG010000194.1:0-4359 GCA_046055745.1 Flavobacteriaceae bacterium
TGGATTTAATTCGGTTAATTGTTGTGCCCATTCTGGCATACTTTCAATAGGAGTGAAAAGACCACTCATTAATATAAAAATGACTACAAAAAACCAAGCGATAAACATAGCTTGTTGTTGGGTATCTGTAAAGTTGGAAATAAAGAAACCCATTCCTAAAATTACAAAAAGAAAAATTCCTGTGTAGAAGTAGATAAGTAAAATACTTCCCAACATTGGAACATCAAAAATCACTTTTCCTAATATCAATCCAACGGTTAATAAACCAAAACCAATTACCCAAAACGGAAATAGTTTACCTATTATAAATTGGTGTTTTTTAATTGGAGTTACATTAATTTGCTCTAGGGTTCCAATTTCTTTTTCCCGTACTATATTCATTCCAGATAAGAACAAAGTAATCATCGTTACCAATAAAACCAAAATACCAGGAACCATATAGGTTTTGTAATTTAAAGTTTCATTATACCAAAATGAAGGAATACTATCTATGGTTTTCGGAATTGCAGTCACTCCATTAATCATTGCTAATTCTGATGTAGCATTCTTATTAAAGCTCTGTACTATCTGATTGATATATACATTTTCAACTCCTGCTGCTGCACCATCAATTGCGTTAATAGTTATGGAAAGGTTGGTTTTTTTTTCTTTTAATAAATCTCTTTCAAAATACTGTGGAATTTCTAAAATAACATCTACATCACCTTTAAGCATTGCTGAATTTGCTTCTTTTTCTGAATTGAAATGAGCAAGTACATTAAAGTATTCAGAAGCTTCAAATTTATCGATTAAAGCTCTTGAAAAGGAAGTTCTATCATTATCTAAATAAGAGAACTTAATATTCTTAACCTCAAAAGTAGCAGCATTCGAAAGGATTACCAATTGAAGTAACGGTAAAACGAATATAATAGGAAGCATTCCTTTATTTCTAAAGATTTGCTTGAACTCTTTTTGTATGATGAATAATATTGTTTTCAAATTATAATGATTTAATTATTTAATGTTTGAATGATATAAATGTATTAAAACATTCAAACATTAAACCATTCATTTATTCTAATCTTATTTTATATTTCTTTATGCTCAATCCTAAAAAAAACATGGTCATTCCTATTAAAATCAATGTTTCTTTCCAAATAAATGAAATACCGACTCCTTTCAGCATAATTCCTTTTAAAATGATAATAAACCATTTTGCAGGAATGACATTACTTATTACTTGCAGCGGATAAGGCATACTCGAAATCGGAAAAATAAACCCAGATAATAAAATTACCGGAAGCATTAATCCCATTAACGAAATCATCATTGCGGTTTGTTGCGTTTCTGAAACGGTGGATATTAATATTCCTAAAGACAAGGCGTTTATAATAAATAATACACTCTCAAATCCAAGTAAAAAGAAGCTTCCTTGTACCGGCATTTTAAATACAAATATGCTTAATAGGATAATTACAATGGCATTTATAACCGATAAAAATATATACGGGAATACCTTACCTATAATCACTTGTACTGGTTTAATTGGTGAAACCAAAAGGATTTCCATCGTTCCTAATTCTTTTTCTCTTGTGATGGAAATGGAAGTCATCATTGCTGAAACCAGCATCAATATAATCGTCATCACACCTGGAACAAACATAAAAACACTTTTTAATTCCGGATTGTAAACCATTCGTGTTTCAGGAATTATTTGATAAGCTATCTTTATATCTTTATTAATTTCTTGCTGGTATTTTATTAAAATTGAATTGGTATAATTACTAATAGTATTTGCAGTATTTGGATCGGTTGCATCAGTAATAATCTGAATGGTAGCTTTGTTTTCCTTAATTAATTTCTTACTGAAATCTTTTTCAAAAACCAATACTGCTTTTACTTTACCTTTTTTGAAAACTGATTCAATTTCATTTTCATTTTGAATCAATTGTTTATTACTAAAATACTTTGAAGCTGTTATTTTATTTATAATTTCTTCGGTGGTAGCATCCTTAGACTTATCGAAAATTGCAATATCTACATTATTAATTTCGTTGGTAATTGCGAATCCGAAAAGCATAATCTGAGCAATAGGCATCCCAAACAAGATAAACAAGGAACGTCTATCCCTAAAGATGTGGTAAAATTCTTTTCTTATAAAACCTATAAATCTTTTCATATCATTTCCTGCGAAGGCAGGAATCTTTTTTAACTACTAATTTCTCTTTATCTACTCTTTACTAAATTCTTAATACTTTTACTTTATGTTTTTTTTACCCTCTTGCCAATTTCAAAAATACATCATTCATATTATCTACTTCAAACTGTTCTTTTAATTTTTTTGGTGTATCTAATGCCTCAATTTTTCCGTTAACCATAATTGAAACACGGTCGCAATATTCTGCTTCATCCATATAATGGGTAGTAACAAAAACGGTGGTTCCTTCGTGGGCGGTTTGATAAATCATTTCCCAAAATTGCCTTCTTGTTATTGGATCAACACCACCTGTAGGTTCATCTAAAAATATAATTTTTGGATCATGTAATAATGCAACCGAAAATGCAATTTTTTGTTTCCAACCCAATGGGAGTGAACCTACCAAGTCGTTTGCTACTTCTTGTAAACCTAAATCATTGATTAATTTTTCAGATTTTATTTTAATCTGTGAACGTTTTAATCCATAAATTCCTCCAAAAAATGTAATGTTTTCCCGTACTGTTAGATCATCATAAAGAGCAAATTTCTGACTCATATAGCCAATATTTTTCTTAATGTCTTCAGGATGCGTTGAAACATCGTAACCAGCAACAGTCGCATTACCGCCTGAAGGAATTGAAATACCAATCAGCATTTTCATTGCTGTAGTCTTTCCTGCTCCATTTGCGCCTAGAAATCCGAAAATTTCTCCTTTTTTTACTTCAAAAGTAATGGCGTTGACAGCGGTAAAGTCACCAAATGTTTTAGTAAGATTAGTTGCTTCTATTACGTTTTCTTTTTTCATATTCATTCCCCGTGAAAACGGGGGTCTTATTTACTTTCTGTTACTTCGCCAATTCCATAAAAACATCTTCAATAGTTGGAGGTGTTTCAGTAATTGTTATTTCTTTTAAATTATTCTCTTCTAAATAGTTGATTAAATCTTTTGGGTTAAAGTCATTTCTTTGATCTGTATAATGAACAAATTCACCAAAAGGATACACACTATATTGATGTTCATATTCTTTTAAACTTTTTATAAGCTGGTACATATTGGATGCTTTTACATCATAAAGAACCTTCGGAAATTTATTTACAATTGATTTAGGAGTATCTATTTCTAAAATTTCACCATCTTGAATCAATGCAATCCGATCGCAGAGAGCAGCTTCGTCCATATAAGGAGTTGAAACCAAAATGGTAATTCCTTTTTTCTGAAGTCGTTTTAACATCTCCCAAAACTCCTTCCTAGAAACAGGATCTACACCAGTAGTAGGCTCATCTAAAAACAATACTTTAGGTTTATGAATCAATGCACAACTCAAGGCTAATTTCTGTTTCATTCCTCCAGATAAATCACCAGCTCTACGATCTTTAAAGGGTTCTATCTGAACATAAATTTCTTTAATTAAATCGTAGTTTTCATCTATAGTTGTTCCGAAGATGGTTGCAAAAAAAGTAAGATTCTCTTCTACTGTTAAATCTTGATAAAGAGAGAATTTTCCTGGCATATAACCCACCGAATGACGAATTGATTTGTAGTCTTCAACCACATCGTAATTCGCTACAGTAGCAATACCTTCATCTGCAAATAGGAGTGTGGTTAACACTCTAAATAAAGTTGTTTTTCCTGCTCCATCTGGGCCTATAAGCCCGAACAGCTCTCCTTCATTTACTTCAAACGAAATATCTTTTAAAGCGGTTACTTCCTTAAATGACTTACTTATATGTTGTACAGAAATACTCAAATCAGTTTGATTTTTTTATTAAATAGTTCGGAATTAGAATTGATAAAATAACAATGATGATCCAAATTGAAATTCTAAAAAGCATAGCCTTAATACTTTCTGAAGCAGTAGTTTCACTAAAAAATTTAAGATAAAGAAAAATTACAAAGTGACTTGATAAAACAAAATATGTTACAAGCTTTCTAAACTTGTTATTTTTTAAAATTAGAAAAGCAACTACTATTGAAATTAATCCAAAAAACACATTATAAACAAGCAGCCAAACCAATGTATGATAGGTTTTTGTTTCAAGGCCTAATAACACCTTAGTGCCAGCAAATATTGACATTGCACCAATAAGCAATGCTATAAATGCAGCAACGGAAGTTAAATAATGTATTTTTTTTGAATTTGACATCTTAAATGAAATACTCTTTGTAAAGGGTTAAATGCTTA
>JASFZG010000195.1:0-11068 GCA_046055745.1 Flavobacteriaceae bacterium
TGTTACTGGTAAAATTCCAGTATACACGACAATTTTACCTCCTGGCATGCACCATGCATTTATTTGCTTATCTTTAACTAAATTATACTCCCAACGGTATTCTTTTAAATAACCCGCATAACCATTTGCAGTAAGATAACGCTCTGCAGCTTTTGAAATTTTTTGCCCTACCCTTTTTATCATTTTAGCATCTGTTGAGTTCTTAATAACTGTATGTTCATTTAAAAACTGATCATATTGCTGAAATGCCATGGGTAAAATTTGAGAATTTGGCACCAAAGCTAATGTTTGTTTTCCCGTGAAAGGATTAGTATTACAGGAGGAAATAATAAATAATGTAATGGCAATAAAAAAAATCTTCATTATATTAATGTTTAAAACATTTTAAAGATACTATTTTTTATATATTTTTATCAAATAAATTTAAATTTCATTTTTTGGAATGAATTTTGTAAAAGTCTAATTAATATAATACTTAAATAAATAAATCTATGAAAAATCTATTTTTACTTTTAGCAATAAGCGCTACATTAATTTTTTCTTCTTGTGAAGGACCGCAAGGACCTCCAGGACCTCCAGGCTATGAAAGTTTAGGGCAAGTTTTTGAAGCAAATATTACTTTTGCTCCTGGTAATAATTATAGCAGGTTAATTACTTACCCTTCTAGTGTCGAAGTTTTTGAATCTGACGTTGTTCTTGTTTATCTTTTAGAAGATGTTGTTAACGGAAATGATGTTTGGAGTCAATTACCACAAACTTATTTTCTAAATCAAGGAACTTTACTATACACATTCGATCATACGTTTTTAGATGTAAATATCTTTTTAGATGCAAATTTTAACTTAAATACGTTAGGTTCTGATTTTACTGACGACCTTATATTTAGAATAGCAATACTTCCTGCTGAATATGCAAATGCAAACGCTAATTTAACCATGGATGAATTAATGTATTCCTTACAAATTGAAACATCAGATATAGAAATCCTGCCTAACTAATGAAACAACTCGTATTTATTTTAGCAAGTATCCTTTTTATAAGTTGTAATACAAATGCACAACAACAAAAAAAGAAATCTGGTTTTCCTGTCACTAAAACTGATACTGAATGGAAAATAGAACTTAATGAAAATGAATACAATGTTTTAAGAAAAGCAGGCACCGAGCGTGCTTTTTCAAGTAAACTAAACAAAAATTATAAAAAAGGAGTGTACGCTTGCGCAGCTTGTGGCACTCCTCTTTTTAAAAGCGATTATAAATATGATAGCGGCTCTGGCTGGCCAAGTTTTGATCGTGAAATAAAAGGAAATGTTGCCTTTTCAACCGATAGAAAATTAGGGTATACTAGAACCGAAGAGCACTGTGCTACTTGTGGTGGGCATTTAGGTCATGTTTTTGATGATGGCCCAAAAACTACAGGAGAAAGACATTGTGTTAATGGTGTAGCGCTTAAATTTATTCCTTCTAAAACCAAATAAACAAATGTTTCCAAAGCAAGAATCCGAATCTTTTTGGAAAGATAATCTATCTGAAGAAGCCTTTGAAATACTTCGAAACAAAGGTACAGAACGTCCGTTTACAGGAAAGTACAATATTCATTTTGATAAAGGCACCTACAATTGTGGTGCTTGCAATACTCCTCTTTTTAATAGCAATCAAAAATTTGAAAGCGGTTGTGGATGGCCCTCTTTTGATGATGCTATAAAAGATAGTATCAAACTTATCTTAGATAAAAGCCACGGAATGATAAGAACTGAAACCGTTTGCAATAATTGTGGTGGTCATCTAGGTCATTTATTTAATGATGGTCCTACCGAAACTGGCCAACGTTATTGTATCAATTCTCTTTCTATTGATTTTCAAAATAAAAAATAATTTTCTATAGCTTCTAAATTGTTATTTGGAAATTGGTTTTTAGAATTTGTAATTTGTAATTTCGCATTTTAAAAATCTGAATAAAATTAACATGAGCAAATACGATATTATAGTTTTAGGATCTGGACCCGGAGGATACGTAACCGCTATTAGAGCTTCACAATTAGGCTTTAAAACTGCAATTATTGAAAAGGAAAATTTAGGCGGAGTTTGCTTAAATTGGGGATGTATTCCTACCAAAGCATTATTAAAAAGTGCTCAAGTATTTGATTATTTAAAACATGCTGGCGATTACGGACTTACTGTTGAAGGTGCAGACAAAGACTTTACTAAAGTTGTTGAACGCAGCCGGGGTGTTGCTGATGGAATGAGTAAAGGTGTTCAGTTTTTATTGAAAAAAAATAAAATTGATGTTATTAATGGTTTTGGAAAATTAAAGCCTGGGAAAAAGATCGATGTTGATGGTACAGAATATTCAGCCGATCATATTATTATTGCTACTGGTGCTCGTTCTAGAGAGCTTCCAAGTTTACCACAAGACGGTAAAAAAGTAATTGGCTACAGAGAAGCTTTGACTTTAAAAAAGCAACCTCAAAGTATGATTATCGTCGGTTCTGGTGCAATTGGAGTAGAGTTTGCTCACTTCTATAATACCATGGGCACCAAAGTAACCATCGTTGAATATTTACCAAATTTAGTTCCTTTAGAAGATGAAGATGTTTCTAAACAATTTGGACGTTCCTTTAAAAAATCTGGAATTAAAGTAATGACTAATTCATCTGTTGAATCTGTTGATACTTCAGGAAAAGGAATTAAAGCAACGGTAAAAACTAAAAAAGGAGAAGAAATTTTAGAAGCAGATATTCTTCTTTCTGCCGTTGGAATCAAATCCAATCTTGAGAATATAGGTTTGGAAGATGTAGGTATTGTTGTTGACCGTGACAAAATATTGGTGAACGATTGGTACCAAACAAACATCCCTGGTTATTATGCTATTGGCGATGTTGTTCCTGGCCCAGCTTTAGCTCACGTTGCTTCTGCGGAAGGAATTACCTGTGTTGAAAAAATTAAAGGAATGCATGTAGAAGCTATTGACTACGGAAATATTCCAGGTTGTACTTATGCAACTCCAGAAATTGCTTCAGTTGGTATGACTGAAAAACAAGCAAAAGAAGCAGGTTACGATATTAAGGTTGGAAAATTTCCTTTTTCAGCAAGTGGAAAAGCAAGTGCTGCCGGAACCAAAGAAGGATTTGTAAAAGTAATTTTCGATGCTAAATATGGCGAATGGTTAGGATGTCATATGATTGGTGCAGGAGTAACCGATATGATTGCTGAAGCTGTTCTAGGAAGAAAATTAGAAACTACAGGTCACGAAGTATTAAAAACAATACATCCACATCCAACGATGAGTGAAGCAGTGATGGAAGCTGTTGCTGATGCTTATGGCGAAGTGATTCATTTGTAATTTATTGGAACGCGAATTTTTACTGATTTTATAGATTATCACAGATTAAAAATCTGGGGTTCTCTAGAATTTCTGTGGATAAATTATTGTCTCAAAAAACTCAATAAAGCCAACTCATAACTTTGCAATCCAAACCCTAGAATTACCCCTTTTGCATTTGGTGAAATATAAGATTGATGTCTAAATTCTTCCCGGGAGAAAGTATTAGAAATATGCACTTCAATCACTGGAGTAGTTATTGATTTTACTGTATCACTAATACCAATAGAAGTATGAGTATAAGCGGCTGCGTTTAATATAATCCCATCATAACTATAACCTACTTCTTGTAATTTATCTATAATTTCTCCTTCAATATTAGATTGATAATTAGAAAGTTTTACTTCTGGATGTTTATTTTTAATAACCTTAAAAAATTCTTCGAAAGTTTGGTTACCGTATATCTCAGTTTCTCTTCTACCAAGAAGATTGATATTAGGACCGTTGATAATAATTATTTTCATATAGTAAATTTACAAAAAAATAAGCATAAAAAAGCGGAAGTTCAACATCCGCTTTTTTTTAAAATAATAAATTTGATATTAGATAATATATCCTATATCGTTTCAATAGTTAACATTAAAGGAAACTAAATCCTGCAGTTAATGAGAATACACTGTTTTTTACACTTGACCCATTAATGTTTGGAAATATTTCAGAAAGTCCAAAGTTATAACGTCCAGTAACTCTAATCCCTAAAGGTAAATCTAATCCTAATCCTACTACTCCAGATACGTCATAAGATTCATAATCAAAAATATCATTATCATCTATTAAAACACCAAACTGTGGTCCTGCCTGAATATTTAATCTTTTAACTAAATAATATTTAAATACAACTGGAACATTAACGTAATCTAAATTGAATTTTCCTATATCAAACTCTGCACCTTGTTGAGAGTATAATACATCTCCTTGCAAGGCTATTTTATCAGAAAACTTAAGTGTTACAAATGCCCCAGCGACAAAACCTGTTCTTGTTGACCCATTATCGGAATCTGTTAAATTAGCAAAATTTGCACCCGCTTTAATACCTACATCTATTCCCTGAGCAAAAGTTATAGAAGTTATTAGCATACAAAATACTATTAAAATAAATTTTTTCATAATTATGTTTTTTGTTAATTAGTAATTCAAAGATAAAATAAAACGTTTATTCCCTAAACTTATTTTTCATAAATTATTATTTACACTAATTATTGATTATTATCGCTAAATGAAATGGCCACAAGCAATCACTCATTATCAAAATTATCTTCGAATAGAGCGAGGTCTTTCAGATAATTCAATAAGCAACTATAGTTTTGATATTAAGAAACTTTACAATTGGTTAAGTGAAAATAAAATTGAAATTTCTCCAATTAAAATTGAAGCTGAAACCCTTCAGCAGTTTATCTATTATATTGCAAAAGAAGTAAATGCTCGTTCTCAAAGCAGGATTATTTCAGGATTAAAAGGTTTTTTTAATTATTTGATTTTTGAAGATTACCGAAAAACAAACCCATTAGAACTTATTGAAAGCCCGAAAATAGGAAGAAAATTACCAGACACTTTATCTATTGAAGAAATTGATCTTTTAGTCTCAAGTATAGATTTAAGCAAGCCTCAAGGAGAACGTAATAGAGCTATCATCGAAACTTTATATGGCTGTGGATTACGGGTTTCAGAATTAACTAACCTTAAATTATCCGATTTATTTTTTGAAGAAGGGTTTATAAAAGTTACGGGAAAAGGTGATAAAGAACGCTTTGTTCCAATTGGTTCGTTAACGATTAAATATATAGAAATCTACCGAAGGGAAATTAGGGTTCAACAAAAAATTAAACCAACAGCAACAGATACTTTATTCTTAAACCGAAGAGGAAATGGACTTACCAGAGCGATGATATTTCATATAATAAAAGAATTGACAGAAAAAGCAGGTATTAAGAAAAAAATAAGCCCGCATACATTTCGTCATTCCTTTGCAACACATTTGTTAGAGAATGGTGCTGACCTTCGCGCAATTCAGCAAATGTTAGGGCACGAAAGTATTACTACTACAGAAATCTATACTCATATTGACAAAAGTTATTTAAGTGAAGTAATGAATAATTTTCATCCTAGAAAAGATTAATACATACTTTAATGTCACCTTGAACGCAGTCATTTTTTTTTAGAGCTTTAATCATTTAGATTAAACTTAAACCGACAATACAATTCATATTAAATATACAGGTTAAATTTTATATTTATTAAACAATAAAGTCACAAAAAAATCTCCAAGAAATTAATTTCTTGAAGATTTTTAAATTTTCATCACATTATTATATGTGATTCCTATTGAAGATTAATGATTGTGTTCTTCTTCAGAATGCTCTTCTTCAGAATGTTCTTCCATTTTCTTTAAATCCATTTTACAAGTTGGACATTGCCCTGGTTTGTCGTAGGTTTTATCTCCTTCACATTTCATAGGACATTGGTATTTTACCATTGCCATATCTTCAGATTCTTTAGTTTCTTCAACTTCTTTAGTTTCTTTAACTTCAGTTGTTACTTCTTTTTCAACTTCAGTTGTTACTTCTTCAGCGTCTTTTTTAGCATCAGACTTACAAGAAGTTACTGTAAATGCAATCATTGCAACTACAGCGATAGATAGGATAAGTTTTTTCATTTCGATTTGTTTTTAGTGTTAAGTTATTAAGGGTACAATATAATACCAAAAAAGGTAACATTGAATTATATTCATAAAAAAAGCGACCCAATTGGGTCGCTTTTTTATTTCTACTAGACACTTCGACTACGCTCAGTGTAAGTGATTCACTACGATTTACGATGTAAATCGTGTTCTCTACTTATTTTACTTCTTCGAAATCAACATCTTCAACATCGCTGTTTTCTTCTGTTGGCTCACCTTGTGCATTTGGATCTCCTGCTGGAGCTCCTTGTTGCGCTTCGGCTTGTGCTTTGTACATTTCTTCTGAAGCAGCTTTCCAAGCTTCATTGATTTTATCTAAAGCTGGTTGAATAGTTTCAACTTCTTTAGTTTCAAAAGCTTTTTTCAATTCTTCCAACGCTTCTTCAACTGGTTTTTTATTGTCTTCAGAAATCTTATCTCCAAATTCTTCCAATTGTTTTTCCGTTTGGAAAATCATTGCATCCGCTTCATTTAATTTATCAGCTTTTTCTTTTGCCAATTTATCTGCGTCTGCATTTGCTTCTGCATCTGCTTTCATTTTTTGAATCTCTTCATCTGTTAATCCTGAAGAAGCTTCAATACGAATATCTTGAGATTTTCCAGTTGCTTTATCGGTAGCACTTACTTTAATGATTCCGTTAGCATCAATATCAAAAGTTACTTCAATTTGTGGAGTTCCTCTACGTGATGGTGGAATTCCGTCTAAATGAAAACGACCAATTGTCTTGTTATCTGTTGCCATAGGACGTTCCCCTTGCATCACGTGAATCTCAACACTTGGCTGATTGTCTGCCGCAGTTGAAAATACTTGTGATTTTTTAGTAGGAATAGTCGTGTTAGATTCAATTAAATGAGTCATTACACCTCCCATAGTTTCGATACCTAAAGACAATGGAGTTACATCTAATAACAATACATCTTTTACATCTCCTGTTAATACACCACCTTGAATTGCAGCTCCTAAAGCTACTACCTCATCTGGATTTACTCCTTTGTTTGGTTTTTTTCCGAAGAATTTTTCAACCGCTTCTTGCACTGCAGGAATACGAGTTGATCCACCTACTAAAATGATTTCATCGATATCACTTTTTGAAAGTCCAGCATCTTTTAATGCTTTTTCACAAGGTGCGATAGTACGTTTTACTAAATCGTCAATCAATTGCTCAAACTTAGAACGTGATAAACTTCTTACCAAGTGCTTTGGTCCGCTAGCGGTAGCCGTTACGTAAGGTAAATTGATTTCAGTTTGTGTTGAGGCAGATAATTCAATCTTTGCTTTTTCAGCAGCTTCTTTTAAACGTTGTAATGCCATTGGGTCTTTACGTAAGTCGATGTCTTCATCTTTTTGAAACTCATCTGCTAACCAGTTGATGATTTTTTGATCTACATCATCACCACCTAAATGCGTATCCCCATCGGTAGATAACACTTCAAATACACCATCTCCTAATTCAAGGATAGATACATCGTGCGTTCCTCCACCAAAATCAAATACTACGATTTTTTGGTCAGTTCCTTTTTTGTCCATTCCATAAGCTAAAGCTGCTGCTGTTGGCTCGTTTATGATACGTCTTACTTTTAATCCTGCAATTTCACCTGCTTCTTTAGTAGCATGACGTTGGCTATCATTAAAGTATGCTGGTACTGTAATAACTGCTTCAGTTACATCGTGTCCTAAATAATCTTCAGCCGTTTTCTTCATTTTCTGAAGAATCATTGCTGACAGCTCTTGAGGTGTATACATTCTTCCGTCGATATCAACACGTGCAGTATCGTTATCTCCTTTTACTACTTTAAAAGCAGCTCGAGACGCTTCTTTACTAGACTCAGAGTAGCTATTACCCATAAATCTTTTAATAGAAGAAATGGTTTTTGTTGGGTTGGTTACTGCCTGACGTTTTGCAGGGTCTCCTACCTTAATTTCACCATCTTCTACAAATGCAATAACTGAAGGTGTTGTTCTTTTTCCCTCAGCATTAGGAATTACGGTCGGTTCACTACCTTCCATTACAGCCACACAAGAGTTGGTTGTTCCTAAATCGATTCCTATTATTTTACTCATAACTATAAATTATATTTTAATTATCAAATTTTCTATTGCCTCTAAAATTATTCGAGACATTTGGTATATGGCAATCTTTATGCCAGTAGAAATGATATGACAGGGTGGCAGACACTTCGACTCCGCTCAGTGACCACTCTGCTTAGTAGTTCTAGTTCCTACAAGGTTTTTGAAACCTTGTAGGAACTAGAACGTCCAACCTTCAACAACTCCATCCACTGTGTAGTATATCGTGGGCTTCGGTCTTCTTTTATCAATTCCCATTCCTTTATACGGGTGCCTACCAAACCAGAAAACAAGGTAGATTTTCCATATTTCTGATTGATAATATCAAAAGTTTTCATCAATTTATTTTTATGGTGATGGGGCGGTGCAAATAAATTTCCTTGTACATATTCCCTCGGAATAATTCCGCTTAGACAAACCCCTACTTTCTTAAATCGATAGCCAGATCTGTAAATGGTATTTAATGCTTTTTTGGCTTCCGAAATTAACGTAAACGTATCACTCGTAGGCACTGTTAAAGTCACCGTAACACTATTGGAATATTGCTTATCTCGATCGCTAAAATAATTGGTGTGCAGAAATACCTGAAGATAGGTCGCACAAGATTTCTGACTCCGAAGTACCTCACTCACTTCACTTATATAATAGGAACAAGCCTCTTGAATCATCCCCAAATCTTCCAGTTTTTTACCAAACGATTTTGCGGTACCAATCCCTTGTTTGGGTTTGGGCATAGTTTTAAATTCGATACTCGGAATTCCTTTTAATTCATTCCAAATACGAACACCAACCACCGACATATTTTTCCGAACCCATTCTTCCGGAAGTTGGGTGAATTCATAAGCCGTAAAAATTCCTATATTTCTTAAACGTTTTGCGTGTTTTCTTCCTATTCCCCATACCATTTTTATAGCTGTCCTTTTTAATGCTTCAATTCGTTTTTCTTCTGAATCTATTACGAAAACA
Organism: Flavobacteriaceae bacterium; assembly: GCA_046055745.1. Classification (GTDB taxonomy): domain Bacteria; phylum Bacteroidota; class Bacteroidia; order Flavobacteriales; family Flavobacteriaceae; genus Marifrigoribacter. The sequence continues at coordinate 9,093 of JASFZG010000195.1, forward strand.
CCTTTGTTTTCTGAAGCTCTCTTTTTAGATATTTTGTTTGCCAATTTTGCCAAGACTTTTGTTGGCGCGATCCCCACACCTACCGGAAGTCCTGTGTATTGATAAATTCTATCTTTCATTTGATGACCTAAATTGTTCAACGAATGGTATTTCATTCCTGAAACATCTACAAAAGCTTCATCGATACTATAGATTTCTACTTGTGGCGAAAAGGTGCTTAAAATATTCATTACCCGCTGTGACATTTCGCCATACAACGTATAATTAGAGGAGAAAAATGTCACTTTACTTTCGATTAATTGCTTCTTTATTCTAAAAACAGGTTCGAACATTGGTATTTCTGAAATCGCCTTCGCCTCCTTATTCGCTGCAATCACACAACCATCATTATTGCTGAGTACTACCACTGGCATTCCCCATAAATCGGGACGAAATACCTGCTCGCAAGTGGCATAGAAACTATTGCAATCTACCAAAGCAATCATCGGGCGTAATGGATGATATAATTGATTAATCCCCAAAGAATAAATTCAATTTCTAAAGGTGATTCTGGGAATTTAATAACCTTGAACTCCCCTTCCATCACCACCAAGGCTAAATCATTTTTTTTAGGTTGCAAGGAACGGTCTATCAATAAAACATCTTTATCTAAAATGTTGAATTCTGAAAGCTCATCACCATCAATCCGGACAAAAAAAGTAGCATCTCTGTTGTTGATTAATTCTTTGTGCAAATCTATACTCGGTTCTGCGTAATGTGTGGCAGGACTTGGATAGCCTGTTTGTTTATACACTTCGGGAGCTTGTCTGTTTTTCACCTTATTGAGTTTTCCTGAATCGAATATTTCCATAGCTCAAAAATATGGAATATTTCCATTTTATTTTGGATTATCTCTATTTTGTTGGTAAATTATTTTCAGGTTCACCCTCTATTCTTTTCAGCAAAATAAATCCTCGAAGCCACAGAATAATTCTACATTTGTGACCTTGCAAAAAGATTATGGAAAGTATTAGTGTTTTCGATATGTTAAAGATTGGTGTTGGTCCTTCAAGTTCCCACACTTTAGGTCCGTGGCGTGCTGCTGGACGTTGGATTGAAGAATTGAAAGCCAAAAATATTTTTGATCAAGTAAGTCAAGTTTCAGTAGATTTATACGGTTCACTTTCTTTAACAGGAAAAGGTCACGCAACCGACATCGCCGTTTTATTAGGGCTTTCGGGTTTTGATTCGGTTACTTTTCCTACTGAAAAAATTGAAGATGTAGTTTCAAGAATTAAAAACAAACAACTCCTAAAGCTAAACGATGAGTTGGAAATCTCGTTTCAGCCAGAAAACAATATTACATTTCATAGAAAATTTTTAGAATTCCATCCCAACGGAATGACCTTTAACGCATTTTTAAACGACGGCTCACAACATTCTGAAACCTTTTATTCTATCGGTGGCGGATTTGTAGTAAAAAAAGAACGAGAGTGCGCGAAAAAGAAACAGGAGATATTTTCACATTTCCCGTTTCCTATCGAAAAAGGAACCGAGTTGCTTCACTATTGCAAAACGGAAGGTAAAAGCATTTCAGAAATTGTAATGCAAAACGAATTGGCACTGCGTTCTAAAGCTGAAATAAATGAAAAATTAGCCGGTATCTGGTCGGTGATGCTAGCATCTATGTATGATGGTTGTCATACCGAAGGAACCTTACCTGGAGGATTAAACGTACACAGACGCGCCTTCGATATGCACCAACGTCTTATTGGCGATACAAATTATACTTCTACGGAAGAATGGACACAAGCCATACGAAATACGGAAGTAAAATTTAGACAAATCTTAAAATGGGTTTCTTGTTTTGCATTGTCTGTTAATGAAGTAAACGCATCTTTAGGTCGTGTAGTAACTGCTCCAACCAACGGGAGTGCGGGAGTAATTCCTGCTGTGTTAATGTATTATCTGGTGATTGAAAATCATAAAGCTGGAGC